>JAFVTL010000002.1 GCA_017503235.1 Bacteroidaceae bacterium
GGCGAGTGAATGAGGGGGATGATGTGGCCCGACTGATGGGACTGAACAACGTAGCGGCAGAGATGAAACAACTGCTCTCGCCCAAAACACTGCTCGATATACTCTATAACTTCACTACCTATTCCACCAACAAAAAGCGTCAACGCATCAAGGTGGTATGCCGCTATCAGCAATACGAAGGGGCCAACCTAATAGTGCAGCGTGTGTTAGAGAACAAAATCAAGCGGGGACTTATCTGGCACTTCCAAGGGTCGGGCAAGTCATTGCTGATGCTCTTTGCCGCCCAGAAGATGCGGAAGATAAAGGAACTGAAAAGTCCGACCGTGATGATTGTGGTGGACCGTGTGGACCTAGACTCGCAGACGCAGAATGTGTTTAAGGAGGCACCCAATGTAATGCCTACCGAAGACATCGATACATTGAACAAGTATCTGGCCAATGATTCACGCTATATCATCATCACTACCATTTTCAAGTTCAAGGATGCCCAAGCGAACATCAACCAACGGGAAAACATTATCGTTATGGTGGACGAGGCACATCGTACTCAGGAGGGTGACTTGGGCCAACGGATGCGCTTGGCATTGCCCAATGCTTTCTTCTTTGGATTGACGGGAACGCCTATCAACAAATCAGACCACAACACCTTTTGGACCTTTGGTGCCCAGGAGGACGAAAACGGATACATGAGCCGTTACTCCTTCGAAGATGCCTTGCGTGACAAGACCATCCTTCCTTTGCATTTCGAACCACGCCTGTTGGATATCCACATTGACCGTGACAAGGTGGATGAAGAGTTTGCCGCCATATCAAACACCTTGGATGAGGATGCCAAAATCACTCTGAGCAACAAGGCTGCCAAGATGCTGGAGTTCTTGAAATCGCCCGAGCGCATCGAGATTGTATGTAAGGACATCGCTCAACACTATCAGGAAAAGGTAGAACCGCAAGGTTTCAAGGCAATGATAGTCACTCCCGACCGGGAAGCGTGCCATCTGTACAAACAAGAGTTGGGCAAGTATTTCCCGGATTCGGCCTCTGCCGTAGTCATTTCTACATCGGGCAAGGGAGAAGATGAACTGAAGCGCTTGTACAATCTCTCTAAAGACGAACAGGAAAAGCTGATAGAGAAGTTCAACAAGCCCGATTCGGAATTGAAGTTCCTGATAGTGACGGCTAAATTGTTGACAGGGTTTGATGCTCCAATATTGCAAACCATGTATCTGGACAAGTCGCTGAAAGACCATACTTTGCTGCAGGCCATTTGCCGTACCAACCGTAAGTTCCCGAACAAGACTTTCGGACGCATTGTGGATTATTTCGGGGTGTTTGATGATGCAGCCAAGGCATTGGAATTTGACGAAGAGGTGATGAAGAAGGTAATAACCAACCTCAGTTCGCAATTGGAAGAACTTCCACGGATTATGGCCAATAATTTGGCCCACTTTGAAGGAGTGGACAGAACCGTTGAGGGCTTTGATGGATTGCAAGCGGCACAGGATGCCATCAATACCAATGAAAAGCGTGATGCCTTTGCCAGTGACTATCGCCAGTTGGCCAACATTTGGGAATCGTTGTCGCCCGACCCGGCATTGGAACCTTATCGGACAGACTACAAATGGTTATCGAATGTCTATCAATCGGTGAAGCCATCGGGACCTGATTCGTTGGGTAAGTTGTTGTGGTTGTCACTGGGGGCTCAGACCAAGAAAATCATGTACGACAATATCCATGTAGGCGGCATACATACCGATATGGAGGAAGTGGTATTGGATGAAACAATGGTGGCATCGCTCATGGCATCGAAAGACCCCAAAGCGGCCAAGAAGATAGAAAAGGAACTGATCAAGCGTTTTAAGAAATATACCAATCAACCTAAGTTCGTGGAACTGAGCAAACGCCTGGAAGCACTTCGTGACAAGGCTGAGCAGGGATTGATATCGAGTATCGAATTCATCAAAGAGCTGTGTCAGATAGCCCGTGAAACCATCCAAGCCGAGAAACAGGAAGAACACATCGAGGTTCGTAAGACGGGTAAGGAGGCGTTGACTGAGTTATTCTTGGAACTGCGTACGGATGATACGCCTGCTGTAGTGGGCAGAATCGTGGCAGACATTGACAGCATTGTCAAGATAGTACGCTTCCCTGGTTGGCAAACCACCAATGCTGGAGAACGCGAAGTGCAGATAGCTTTGCGAAAAACATTGTTGAAATACAAACTTCATAAGGAGGAAGTCTTGTTCAATAAGGCCTATATGTATATTCGGGAATATTACTAGTATATCAACCCAATAATGTAATTAACGTGAGTTCGACGAATTATAACTGCTTACAAATTTGGTGATTAGCGAAAATTGTTGTAACTTTATAGTGCTAAAATACAAAGTGTTACAAACAATAATCGCTATGCTCACCGAAGACAAAGTTTTTCACTTCATTCAAGGAAACTTCAGAATTATTTTTTATTGCAGATGAATTTTGCAAGTTTTTTGACAGAATGATGGCCAGATATACGCTAAAGAACACAGGGAAGCGTTCCTATCATCGAGAATCAGCCCTCTCAAAGGCTGAAATCATACTTATCCATCGGTAATGGTATAATTTACCGTCGGTAATGATGAAAATTATCATCAGTGACGGTACGTACCGCCACCGGGGAATAGAAATATGATTTTGGGGAGAACGAGTCAGAGACTCGCCACAATAGCCTGAGACCATAGCGCGTTATTACCGCCATTCTCCCTTGTAGCCGATACGGTCGGCATAGGAAGGGGAAAGGTTTATGTATGCACCTCCGTCGGGGTATACTTCAAGTCTGAAGTCGTATGTAGTGGTGGAGTTCTTGCATGTGAAGCGTATTATCGTTTTGCCCCTTTTGCCGGGTTTTACGCTCTTGTCCGCTACGGGGAGTTTGAAGTTGAGACCGTCCGTGTTTCCGTATGTTGGACGATACGCCTGACCCATGTAGGGGAGGTGTGATATGACGGTGTCGCCCTTCAGACAGAGGGAGAAATCGGTAACGGCACGTGTGGAGTAGCGCTGTGGCATCATGTAGTTTACTTCTATGCAGATGTTTTCCGGGTCGGCCTTCAGCGTGTCCTGCTGAGCCATGGCCATGGATGGCATGATGATAGCGAAGAGCAGTGCAGATGCGGTATGTCTCATAACGTTTTTCCCTTTATGTGTGTTTGTCTGTTGTTTTGGTCATGCGTTGCCCTGTGTTTCTCCCTTTTTGATGATGAGATTGAAGTCGTTGCCAAAGTCATCCAGATAGTATTCCGTAAACGATGTGTCTTGCAGACGGTGGATGTGTATGTTTGAACCATGCTTCAAGGCAAACAGATCTCCAGTCCTGACATCCAAGGCAATGCCCTTTTCTTTGCAACGTATGCATTTATCGTTGACAAAGGTTTCCAGATTAAGGTATCCCGTTATGAATGCCTTGTAGTTATGGACATTTATCCGGTATTTCCTGGCTCCGGCAATGGGGTTGGCTGTGTATTGGGCCAGCAGGCGCTGGTACATCATCCTCACTACTTCGTCCTTATTGAAATAGCATGTATTCAAATCCAACTTCATGCCATCACCCTTTTTTATAGACAATATTTCCCTCTGGCTTTTGCCTATGCGTTCGGTATAGGTTCTGGCCGAGACAATGTCTGTGAATTGCAGG
>JAFVTL010000046.1 GCA_017503235.1 Bacteroidaceae bacterium
AGCCGGCGGTCAGCACCTGTGCGTCATAGATGGGGGTCTCCTGTCTGTAGTCGTAGGCACCCCATTTCTGTTCCACATCGAAGGGCAGGCAGCTCTCCTGTCGGGCGGCCACCGTCAGGTAGTGGCGGATGCTGTCCGTACCGGCGCTGCGGTAGAAGTGGCGGTCCTTCATATGGATTATCAGGAAGCGGGCGGCGGCCTGTTTCAGCGGCTCGTCCTTGTAGTGGTGAAGCACTTTCTCCAGCTCCGCACGGTTGGCTCCGGCAAATGTCAAGGTGGCTTCCAAGGCTTGTTCTTGCGAAGTGGAGCAAGAAGTAAAAAATGACATGATGAGTATGATAGTAAAACTCTTTATATTATATATTTGTAACCTCAAATTCATTATTACCTTCATAATCCCAAAATATTCTTAATGGTAAGTTTACACATAACTAATAAAGCTTAATCTCCAATTGTAAATTTGATTATAGCTGGATTGTATTCAGCATCCATAAAGTCAAACAAGGATTGCGATACACTTTCATCCACTATACAATAGAATATATCATTTTTCACATATGACGGCCATACATAAATCTGCTTATTATTAATTTCTATAGGGAATCCTTCGGTATCATTTACATCTTTTACAATATTTCTAAAAAATAAGTCACCGGTATCTATATCAAATACATCATAATATTTTTTATAATCATAATAATAACAAATAAAAAGATATTTAGAAGAAATGCACATATATTCACCCCAAATATAATTCATACGTTCTTTTTTTCGTTTAGTATCATATAGTATTTCTTGAGGAATTGATAAATTTGCTTTGGATATATATAAAAAAGGGGACATCTGACACGTTTCTGTAAATCTATATATAGTATCATTATCATAAGAATATATCTCATCATTAAATTTCATAAAAGGATTAATGACTAAATAAGGTGATTCTATTATTTCAGTATAATTTTTCTTGACTTCACTTAAAAAATTCCATTTATGATCATACAAACAAATTGAATAATTAAGTTCATTCAATGATTTATTACGAGTAATCCAATGACCGTTTTTATTTTTTGTTATAGAAAGTAATGAATCGTTTAGCAATGATTGAATATAATTACCTTCCATATCATACGTAAATATTTTCCCTTTATGCAAATCAAAAACATTTATAGTATTATTATATACAACAGCATCACTGACATTCAAATATTCTTGGGGGCCATCACCTATATGATTAATTCTGTTTATAAAAGCTCCTGAAGATGTAAAATTATAAACATTTTGTATATCGCGAAGAATAATAGTATCATCCATGTCTTCAACAATATAACAAGTACCCAACATTGAAGAATCAGTAAATTCCAACATGAAAAAATCTTCGACTTTTATTAAATCACTACCAACATCTTTTTCTGATTTTGTCACCTTTTTTGATAAATCAACAATAGGCAAATTGTTTTTGAGGTCAATATTATCACAAGAACTAAGAACAATCAACACACCTCCCAATAATTTACTAATTTTCCCAAAAGGCATAATACGTAAAGGTGAAAAATTGCTAGAAGAAATATTTAATTTGTCTATTTGTAATCTTAAAATCTTCTTGATTATTTCATATGAATAATGAATTCTCATAATATATTATATTTTCAATTTACTTCTAATTATTGAAATGCCATCCTCTTTCGGAGATTGATAATAAATGTTCTTTACTGAATTATTCTTTATTTCCAATACACATGGATAAATACTCTTTCCTTCGGGATAACATTTTATAAATTCGTTCTTATAATCAATATATGTATTTTCGCCAACCTCCCCAATTTTGTATGCAAGCATTTTTTTTGATATTACATTAGTGAAAATAAATAGAATTTTTTCATTATACTTGTTGTTTTTATAAAAATCTTCCATATATGTAATACACCCCCCACAACCTTGATTGGGAACAATAATTATAAATTCCACATCGGGACTGACATTTAATTGCTCATGAGTCAAAATAAATTCTTGAAATCTGTTAATTTCTGTATGACAAGAGGTCATAACTAAAAGCATAAAGCAAATTAATATTTTATTCATTAATCTCATATTTATATATTTTAAATGACAAAAAATCCTCTGATGATTCCTGAGGGATATGTAATCCTGTTTCATTAACAAAAATAGCATATCTATAATTTGAATTACAATTCCCTATAAAAGTTTCTCCTATTCTCTGAAATTGTTCATTTAATATTACTACTGATATATTCTTCTTCCAACCCATAGCCCCTACATATTCACTTTTTATCTCTGCTATGCGATAATAAACTCTATTATATGGGTCATACAAAACATTGGAATAGCTATGGTTTTCAACAAAATGCTTTGTCCTTTCATCAGAATCAGCCATATCTAATTTCAATAAAGAAAATGATTCTATCGTATCGATATATTTACTTCCAGAATACACCCTTTTCAATAACTCACCTTCTTTAGATACTATAAGTAACTCATGAGCTGCAGGTAAACTTACAATAAATATCCGTTGATCTGGATTATAATCTGCATAAACCCAACGGAACAAGCCGCCTCCCCAATTAGTATTATAATAGAAATCTATATAAGGTACATAATATTTTATGTCGCTATTATCCATATTAAAAATTCCCATCAGTCTTCTATTTTCAGAATTTTCGTTTAAATATTCTCCTGCAAAATTACCCCAATATATTATTTCCCCTTCCTCATAACATATTGGTGAAATTTTGCAGGATGGAAATGGAAAATAAGGAATCGTATGGTTAATTATTTTTTTGGAATAACCCATTCCACTATCATCATAAAAACCAACACTGTTTTCCAAATAATCAAACACAATAATAGAATCAGAATTAATTATGCTATACGACGTTGGCATCGGTGTTTTCAATTGAATTTTTTTTAGTAGCTTTTGGTTATTATATGAATAGACCAATAAATCTTTATTATACAAAAAAGAATACGTTGTATCTTTTTCGTTATACTCTGATGCTCTAAAGAAATACGATGTTGTAGAATCCAATGAAAAATGAATATCTCCACTATACACTAAATGATAATTGGGATGATTATTATCATTTACATAAGGATTGTTATTCTTGTATTTTTGTGTACAAGATGCAAATAGGGAAATAACACATAGCGATATTATAATATAAAATTTCATAAATTATAATATTAATTAAGTAATTAATTTTAAAGCACGATTAAACAATTTTATATGTTCTGTTTAATCGTGCAATTTTTAATTAATACATTCCTTTAACGCAGTCATGAAACCAAATTGAATTTTCACAAAAATAAGAAGTACCATCATTAGTACAATCTCCGTTATTTTGGTTGTTTCTATTTACACAACCTTTTTCACTTGAAGCTAAGGCATCAATATCAGCCAACATAATTTCAGTTTCATATCCTATACCGCATGATGAGTACACATTGTAACCTGATATGGCTACTACTGCTACTAAAAGAGCTACTTTAATTGTTTTCATTTTAATAAATAAAAATTTAATTGTCAAAATATTGTTTTTTCGTCTTATTCGGAAAGACCTCCCGTGAACCAAGCACATCACCGATTTGCTTCATTCAAAAATACTGATTACCTTTGCTTGCGATACCTCCTTCTTTAAGGGGAGAGCCGGGGGCGAGGAAGAAATGGCTACAATACTTTGACAATCTTCCCGCCCTTACTTTTCTCCCGAGTTAAACATTATTTATTTTACATTCCCCGCTATCCGTAAACGGACGGGGGAAGTTTCTGCATTTGAATACACAGTCACCACTTTTGTGAAATGACCGCTTTCCTCCGCTTCGTATATCACCTTCAAATCCATCGACCGCCCCGGTGGAACGGGACGCTTGTCGTATTCCACCTTCGTACATCCGCAGGAAGTGATTACGTCCTGCACCATCAGCAAGGAACTGCCGGTATTGGTGATGCGGAAAATACATTCCTGACGTTCTGACATGGGGAACGTACCAAAATCATATTCCTTTTGGTCGATGGTCATCTTCGTGGCAGAAGTACCAGGCTGTTTGCCTTTACCCGTAACCTTCCCTATATAAAGTTCCTTTACTTGCGGATTCAGAACCGGATTGCCTATCACCTGTACTTTATTGGCCTTATCGAGCAGGAAGGTCTGGAACATCATCTCACTCGGGAAACGGTTCAACCGATTGAACTCATCATCATTGTCACAACAGACAGGATGCTTGAAGTTGTCCAGCCGTACCGTATAACGCAAGTCCCTCATATCCTTGGGATGAAAATAGAAAACAAAAGGAACGGTTCCTCCTGTCAAAGAATCCACCTCGGCTATAAATGCCTTCCAACGATCTAACTGCAACTTGCAACTGGTACAACCGATGGAATCGACATAAGTAACGACCTTGTATTCGGCATCCTTGAAGTCGAAGTCCACCGTATCCTTACCTTGTATGGTGAAGATGGAACGGGCTGGAAACTTAATCTCCTTGCCGTCCCATTCATGCACCAAACGGGAAATCATATCCTTTTCACTTTCCTGACAAGAAACGAAGAAGAGAATCGCTACGGATAAAATGATATGTTTCATGGGATAGGGAATTTTACAATCGGTTCATCCTGATTTCCGTCCACTGCCCAAAGAAGATTTCTTTCTTCGTCTACATAAATACCATCTATATAGTGGTCGAGCACATACTTGCAGAGAGGTTCTCCTTCCAAACTATACACAAGAATACGGTTGCCTCCCTGGGGGGCTTTGATACCTTTTTGATAGTTTCGGGCTATGTCCTTGAAATTCTCCCCCTCGAAAGTGGTATAGATGGCACGGGAAGTGACCTGTACATCGCCAAAGCCCATAATGCCGGTAGGTATGCCATAGCCTTCCGAACTGACCTTGAACTGAGGCTCGCCTTGACTGCCTACCTTCACTACATGGGTGTTTTTCTTCAGGTTATAGACCTCGATGACATCGCCCAACTGGGTGACGCAAGCCAACACGCCGTTATCCGGATGATAGTCGATGAAACTGCGCCAGGCCTGAGCCAACGCCGGACGGGAGTGTTTCAAAGCTTCTTTGTTTGAAGAGGGGATACCGCCCGTCCGCCGGAGTAACTTGCCTTGGCGGTCAGTCCAACAGAAACGATGGTCGCCGGAATAGTCGGGAATGATGAAACGATTGCCACCGTACAATACAAAATCCAACGGGGAAAGCAACGCCTTGTCCAGCATCATAGCCTTACCGCGCAACAGGGAATCGCGCCCGTCATTGAAATGCCACAGCACCATTTCGGATTTGTTGCAGTCCAATGTCCACAGGCGGTCGCCCTCCCAACGGAAGTTTTCGGCCTGAAGCATCTCTTCCGGTCCGTCACCCCTTTCGCCGAACGAGGAAAGGTAACGGAAATCGGGATAGGTGAACAGGTGGTAGAAATGGTCCGCCCCGTGCAAATCTTCCACTACGGCGCGGTCGCCTTTGGCACGAATGCGCCAGGGATAGCGGAAAAGAGCCGTATCGATGGGAACGGTTTCACCCTTCAACTCAACGGTTGTGGGGAAAGTATAGCCAGCCGGCATGGCAGCCTCATTCCCGTTGTGAGTGGTGAAAGCATACAGCGCAACAAGCAGGAGCCCTGCCACCAGGCTCAAGACAAATCCCCTTTTCATGGACGCAGGCTGAACAATTCATTGTAATAATTCACTTTCACGCCTGTATTTGGGCATTCCACTTCTCCGCTACCATGGCAATGATAAGGTTTTCCAGTTTCATTACCCGCCAATGCTTCAATGTTCCTTAACAACAACTCGTCCGGTTCCTGTTTGGGTTGGTTTTGTTCTGATACCGCCCATACTCCTAAGAGCAAGCCGCCAATAATCCATAATGTCTTTTTCATGTAACTTTGCTTTTTATGTGTTAATACTACAACGGAGAAGCCTCATCGTTCTCCGGATGCAAAGTTATGCCAGATCATTATAGTGTTCGAATAAAGGGGCTAACCGTTACTGACCTTAGTAAAAGTATCGATGGAATGGGTAATTTTCAGCTGATAAGTATCCGATTCTTTGATAATTTTCAACGGCAGACCGGACGCTTCCAGTTTGGAGCGCAAGCGCTTGATGGCGGTAAAGAGTTGGTCTCTGCTACCTTTCCCTCTCCACAAGGAACGGTCTATTTCGTCAAAGGTCAACCGATGATCCTCCGCACGAAGAAAAAGTACGAACAATATGCCGGACTGTGGCGGAAGCTGACAGGAAAGAGTGCCCCGGCTGATGGTACGGTTCATGACATCGTAGGTTATACCCTCTGCCAACTGATAGATTTTGGCATCTTCTATCCGGGCATCGGCCACATGGAGTATCTCCTGTCGAGTAAACTTTCGCTCGGCAAAACGGTACACCAACCGGCAGACAGAAGGAAAACCGGCCGAGGCTGCCAACAACAGAAACAGTATCAGCCAATTCTTTGCATCCCAATGCCTGTAGATGGAACCATAGCCTACATAGCCTGTAAATTCCGCTTCGCAACGAACTCCCAAATAGCAAGTCAGCAGACTATCCGTAGCTGCAGAGGCCGGGGAAAACAGCGTATCCGTATATTCACCCCAATCTGTATAGGCATAACGGATAGCGGTAGTGGCAACCACTTCTCGTTGACACAGCAAACTGTCCCAATGTGCATGCAGGGTATCGAGCACAATGGGATATTCCAGCAACAGATAAGTGATGGATGAATTTTCGTCAGATGCTTGATATAAGTTATGCCGGTACTTCTCCTTGGACAAGGCGTACTTTCTGCTTCCGTAGGCAGAAGTGACAAACGTGATGGAGTCCGGCAGTTCCCGCTTTAAGGGGAATGTGCCTGCTTGTCCGCCGGTAGATTGATAATGTGGTATTTTACCCCTCCAGTCCACTTCCATCCTCAATGCTTCGCGGAAAGTTTCTTCTGCAATGGAGTTCCACTCCGTCCGTTGGGCCTTGCAGTCGTGATGCAATTTAACGGCATAGCCTAAGGCTGCACATAGGCATAAAATTGTTCCGACCGTAGAAATTATCTTAATATGTTTTTGTTTCATCACAGAATCCAATTATGTTTCTGCAAATATAAGATATTATTTCGTAAAGAATGAATATATATACAATGAAGACGAAAACATTTCAATGATGTATTTATCGGATGAATCCCAAGGAAACGGAGGTAATTCAGGAAATATCTGTATCTTTATCCCCGATTATGGCAACCAAAAGAATTGTAAACGACCCGGACTTCGGCCTCATCATTATCCGTACGCACCGGTTGGCACGAAACATCACGATGCGAACCAAGGACGACGGCTTGCACGTGACTGTTCCGCCACGATGTACCACCACCAAAGTGCTCGAAGTGGTGGAGCTGCATCGTGCGCCGCTGCTCGAAAAATGGCAAAGGAATATACCCCTACCGCTACAACCGGGATTCCAAATCAATGCGCCCTGTTTCCGGCTACGGGTGGAACAAGGGGGATGGAAATTCTTTACGGTAAAGGTAACGGATGAGGGTATCGTCATCCTATGCCCCGAAGGAGCTGACTTCACACAATCATCCGTACAGGACCTGCTCAAAGAGGCCATCATACGTGCCTTGAAAAAAAGTGCAAAAGGATATCTACCGCCCCTGCTGGATGAATTGGCCGCACGCTACGGGCTGACTTACCACCAAGTAAAGATTACCGGAAGCCGGAGCCGATGGGGAAGTTGCTCGGCCAAAGGAACCATCAACCTGTCGTGTTACCTCATGTTGTTGCCCCCTCACCTCATGGACTATGTATTGCTGCACGAACTGGCGCATACCCGCCAAATGAACCACGGTCCGCTGTTCTGGGAACTGCTTGACGGTCTGACCGAAGGACGGGCACGAAGCCTCCGCAAAGAACTTCGGAATTACAAAACAAGATTTTAACCGCGGATTATTGTACCGCCTTGACCATTGATGGCAGAGGCCAGCGTAATGACCACTTGCGACACACCGGCATCGATAGCGGAGAAGGAGTTTTCAAGTTTCGGAATCATCCCACCTTGAATGACACCCTGCTCTACATATTGTTTGAACTCAACGGGAGTAATGACAGGAATCACACTGTCATCATCGTTCTCATCACTGAGCACCCCTTTCTTCTCGAAACAGAACACCAAGGTCACATCAAAAAGTTGTGCCAAAGCCTTGGCCGTTTCACCGGCAATAGTGTCGGCATTCGTATTGAGCATACTTCCCTGACCATCGTGAGTCAACGGTGCCATCACCGGCACCACACCTCGACGGATAAGGTCGCCCAACAATTCGGCATTGACCTGCTGCACATCGCCTACAAAGCCGTAATCCACATCCTTCACCGGACGCTTCACCGAACGAATGACGTTCATGTCGGCTCCGGTCAGTCCCATGGCATTCACACCCTTGGCCTGAAGACCGGCCACAATGTTCTTGTTCACCAGCCCGCCATAAACCATAGTAACGACTTTCAGTGTTTCAGCATCGGTGATGCGACGGCCATTCACCATCTTGCTTTCAATACCCAACTGTGCTGCCAGCTTGGTAGCAGAACGTCCACCGCCATGCACCAGCACTTTATATCCTTCGATGGCGGAGAAATCGGCCAGAAGCTGATTCAATGTTTCCGGCTCTTCCACTATCTTTCCGCCCACTTTGATTACTGTCAGTTTTTCTTTCATCGCTTATTCCAAATAAGTATATCCATAAAGCCCCGAACGGTAGTTGTTCAGGAATTCCTTTCCTTCTTCAAGGCTCACGCGGCCTTCCTTTACCGACTTGGCCACCCAAGTTTCCAAGGTGCGTACCAGACGCTTGGCGTCATACTGCACATAGTCGAGCACATCGGCTACCGTCTCACCGTCGATAATCTTGTCTATCTTATAGCCGTTTTCGTTAACGGACACATGAACCACATTCGTATCTCCAAAAAGATTGTGCATATCGCCCAATATCTCCTGATAGGCTCCCACAAGGAACACGGCCAAATAGTAGGGTTCCTTTTCGCACAAGGAATGTACGGGCAATGTACGGCTGTCGGAACGAGATGTGACAAAATTGGCAATCTTACCGTCTGAATCGCAAGTCATATCCTGCAACGTAGCTTCCCGATCGGGTTTTTCGTTAAGGCGCTGGATAGGCATGATGGGGAATATCTGGTCGATAGCCCACGAGTCGGTCAGCGACTGGAACAGGGAGAAGTTACAGAAATACTTGTCCGCCAGCAGTTTGCTCAGTTTGCGGAATTCCTCCGGGCAATGCTTCATGGCCATAGCCATCGTATTGATTTCGCGACAGATGCTCCAATAGAGCTTTTCAATCTGTGCCCGGGTATTCAAGTCCACGATACCATGACTGAAGAGGTCGAGTGCCTCCTCGCGTATTTGCTGTGCATCGTGCCAAGGTTCCTGCATGTTGCGTTGGCTCAAGTTGTCCCATATCTTATAGAGTTCCTTCACCAGTTCATGGGCATCGGCTTCGGGTTCCCAATCGTCCTCCATCTGAGAGAGTGAAGTGGTTTCAAGCACTTCAAACACCAATACCGAATGATGGGCAGTCAAGCTTCTCCCAGTTTCGACAATGATATTGGGATGACGCAATCCGTGCTTGTCGGCTGCATCGACAAAAGTTGACACCACGTCATTTACATATTCCTGTACGGAGTAGTTCATCGAACTTTCACTGCTGGACGAGCCGGATCCATCGTAATCCACACCCATGCCACCTCCTGTATCGACAAATTCTATGTTGAAGCCCATGCGGTGCAACTGCACATAGAACTGAGAAGCTTCACGAAGAGCGGTCTTGATACGACGGATTTTGGTTATCTGGCTACCGATATGGAAATGAATCAGTTTCAAGCAATCCTTCATATCCTTCTTTTCCAGGATATCGAGTGCCTCAAGCAACTCACTGGAAGTCAGCCCGAACTTGCTGGCATCGCCTCCGCTTTCCTCCCATTTCCCGCTTCCGGAAGAAGCCAATTTGATGCGTATACCGATATTGGGCTTTACTTTCAGTCGCTTGGCCATACGGGCGATGATGTATAGTTCATTCATTTTCTCCACCACCAAGTAAATCTGCTTACCC
Organism: Bacteroidaceae bacterium; assembly: GCA_017503235.1. Lineage (GTDB taxonomy): Bacteria > Bacteroidota > Bacteroidia > Bacteroidales > Bacteroidaceae > Phocaeicola. The sequence goes on from JAFVTL010000046.1 coordinate 10,122, forward strand.
ATCTTTTGGGCCAAGAGTGCCATTTCGATGTAGCTTTCGTCCTTGTAGCCGTTACATACCACCAACGAATCGGGATCAGTATTCATCCCAATGACCGCATGAAGTTCAGGCTTGGAACCGGCTTCCAATCCCAAATTGAACTTCTTCCCGTGGCGAACCATCTCTTCCACAACGGGACGCATCTGATTCACCTTGATGGGATAGATGATGTAATTCTTGGATTTGTAACTGTATTCTTCAGAAGCTTTTGTAAAGCAATTGGAAACCTCTTCAATCCGGTTGTCCAGAATATCCGGAAAACGGAGCAGCATCGGTGCTTCCACATCGCGAAGCTGAAGCTCATCCACGAGTTCCTTCAAGTCCACTTCAACTCCCCCCTTCTTGGGAGTTACCACTACATGACCTTTGTCATTGATACCAAAGTACGAAGTTCCCCAGCCATTGATGCTGTAGAGTTCTTCCGAGTCTTCAATACGCCATCTTCTCATTTCTATTATATCAAATTCAGTTGTTTCTTCAGGGCATTCACAGAATTCTGTATCTGTTGTCTGTCTTCCAGCTCATCGGCACGGAAAATGTGTTTTGCTTTGGAGTAATAAGGTTTTCTTCCGGCAAGTGCTGACACGATGAATTCCTTCAATTCTTCATCGGTCTTCTGTGCCAACAGAGGACGTTGTTGTTTAGCTACCTTCAGACGTCTGAACAGGACATCTACATCCACCTCCAGAAAGACCGTTTCACCACAAGCGTTCATATGCTCCATATTATCGAAATGACAAGGAGTGCCTCCACCTGTAGCTATGACAACATTCTCAAACTCAGACACTTCATGCAACATTCTTCTTTCCAGTTCACGGAAGCCCTCTTCACCCCGTTCGGCAAATATCTGTGCTATCGTTTTATGGAAACGTTCTTCAATGTACCAATCCAAATCCACAAAGGTCAGTCCTTCTTCCCGGGAAAACGCTTTACCAAGTGTGGTTTTCCCGGCTCCCATATATCCTATCAGAAAGATGCGGATCATTTCTTTCTTGCGCTATACCGGGGCTTTCGGGTTTCCCCTTTAGCCTTCTGTTGTTCAATAATATCAAAGCAAGCTTTCACTTCCAATTCCGCCAGCACAACATCCCCCGGAATCTTATAGTTCTTTTTCTTGTAGCTGATATAAGGTCCGTAGCGTCCGTTCATCACTTGAAGTTCGGGTTCATTGTCAAACTCCTTGATAACCCGACTCTCCATAGATTCACGCTTGGCAGCTAACATTTCAACAGCTTGCTCCAACGACAAAGTCATTGGATCCATATCCTTGGGAATGGAAACGAAACTGTTTTCACAACGCACATAAGGGCCGAATTTTCCGACACCTACCATGATTTCCTTTCCTTCGTATTCACCCAGATTACGCGGAAGTTTGAAGGATTCCAACGCTTCTTCCAAAGTGATTGTTTCCATGGAAAGGCCTTTGGTCAATTGGGCAAAACGTGGCTTTTCATTATCTTCAGCCGAGCCTATCTGGATGACCGGTCCGAAACGGCCTATCTTTACATAAACAGGCTTCCCGCTCACCGGATCGTTCCCCAGCATACGTTCACCCACCTTATGTTCAGTTTTGACATTCAATGTCTTTTCTACCAACGGATGGAATCCTTGATAGAAATCCTCCATCATACCGGTCCATTCTTTCGTTCCTTCAGCTACTTCGTCAAATTCCTTTTCAACGTTAGCCGTAAAGTTGTAGTCGAGAATTTCAGGGAAATAGGTCATCAGGAAATCATTCACCACAGTACCTATGTCGGTTGGAAGCAGCTTAGCCTTTTCCTTTCCTGTAACTTCTGACTTGACAGATTCTGTTATTCTGCTGTTTTTCAGTTTCAACAAGTCATACTCCCGTTTTACACCTTCTTTATTGCCTTTTTCCACATATTCTCTCTGCTGGATGGTAGAAATAGTAGGCGCATAAGTGGAAGGACGACCGATACCCAGTTCTTCAAGTTTGCGAACCAAGCTGGCTTCCGTATAACGAGGCGGACACATGGTGAAACGCTGGGTAGCCAGCACTTCCGTGTATTTCAGGTTTTGTCCCACAGCAAGTGGAGGCAGAAGACGACTTTCAGTTTCTTGTTCGTTGTCATCATCATACGATTCTCTGTATACTCGCAAGAAACCGTCAAAAGTAACCACTTCACCCACAGCTATAAATGTTTCGTTACTATTGCTGATGGTGATAGTAGCCGTTGTCTTCTCCAATTCAGCATCAGCCATTTGGGAAGCGATAGTACGTTTCCAAATCAATTCATACAATTTCTGCTCCTGTGCCGAAGCTTCAATCTGTTCATTGGATATATAAGTAGGACGGATGGCTTCGTGAGCTTCCTGTGCACCTTTACTCTTTGTAGCAAACTGACGTGTCTTCACATACTTCTCACCCATCATATCCGCAATAGTCTTACGGCTGGTACTCAAAGCCAAATCTGATAGATTGACAGAGTCGGTACGCATATAGGTTATCAACCCGCTTTCGTAAAGGCGCTGTGCTACAATCATGGTCTGCGACACAGAGAATCCCAACTTACGGGCAGCTTCCTGTTGCAATGTCGAAGTGGTAAATGGAGGTGCCGGAGATTTGCGGGTAGGACGAGTCACGATGTCACCAATGGTATAAGTAGCATCCTTGCAGGATTCAAGAAAAGCACGGGCTTCATCCTTGGTATTGAAACGACGACCAAGTTCGGATTTAATTTCCACCATGTTTCCATCCGCATCAGGCACTTCAAAAACAGCCGTCACCCGATATGATGATTCACTGACGAAACTGTTTATCTCACGTTCGCGTTCCACAATCAAACGGACAGCTACCGACTGGACACGACCTGCAGAAAGGGCTGGTTTCACCTTGCGCCATAACACAGGCGAGAGTTCAAAACCAACAATACGGTCAAGTACTCGACGTGCCTGCTGGGCATTGACCAGGTTTACATCTATTGATCGAGGATTTTCTATAGCTTTAAGAATGGCATTCTTGGTAATTTCGTGGAATACAATACGCTTGGTCTTTGCCGGATCCAAGTCCAGCACTTCAAACAAGTGCCACGAAATGGCTTCTCCTTCACGGTCCTCATCGGATGCGAGCCACACCATTTCTGCCTTTTTTGCTTCGTCTTTCAGTTCTTTTACCAATTTTTTCTTTCCTTCCGGTATTTCGTAAGTAGGACGGTATCCGTTGGCTACATCGATACTGAATTCCTTTGTCTTCAAGTCGCGGATATGGCCGTAACTGGAAAGAACCTTAAAGTCACTTCCCAAAAACTTTTCAATGGTTTTTGCCTTGGCCGGTGACTCGACTATCACTAAATTTTTCTGCATATTTTTCAAATTTGGGGGCAAAAGTAGAAAAAAAAGCAGAATCACACCTATATATTAAGGTATGTTTCTACTTTTTTTATGAAAAAGGCCACAAAATGTATCTTTTAGCAAGGTGTTTGTACAATATCACCCCTACTTCATCCATCAGAATCGGAAAGCTGCTCCAACCAATACATTCAATCCCTGCACAGGATAAGCATTGGCATCGCAATATTCGCTACCCAACAAATTACGGCCCTTGGCGAAAAGTTCCAAGCCATCACGCAAAGCATACGACGCCTTTGCATAAAGGTTGCTCACGTCATGGTATGTCTTACTGCAACGCTTTACATAATCATACCCCGCACCAACGCGAAGGCCTCCGGCAACTTTCCCCTCAGCATAAAGATTCAGTTCCAATTCAGGTTTCAGAGCCAACAGATAGTTCTCTTCCTCTCCATCCGCACTCCAACTATAATAAGCCGCACCAACCGACAAGCTGAAAATGTCCTTGTAATCATATTTTGCCTCAGCACTTCCATAAGCCGCCTTGGTCTTGGCACGGTCAAGTCCTGCAAACATATATGCACTCTTCGACATCAAGTTGACACACAAATCATTCTCCCGTATCTGATACCCTCCTGCCAGATGCAGCCAAAGTCCATCAGCCGGAGAAGCCTTGAATCCGGCCGCTGCATCCAATGATACATAAGTCGGCAAATATTCACTACCCTTCAGATACCAATAAGGAGTGAGTGCAGCTATTTCACGCAAGCTACGGTTCTCACGTCCTCCATTCGCACGCGCATAAATTATATAGGAATCCGAAAAGAGATATTCCACCTTCACATCCGGTGAGAAATTCAGTTTGCTGTCAAATCCCTTCCACGGATCAATATGTGCTCCAAGATGCAACCGCCACGTTTCTCCTTCCATGGAATAATAGGGATTCAACTCAACCGAAGTGGCATTCTCCATCGAAGGAAAGCCTGAATAGCTATAATGATTCAAATCAAATGCCACGGCCAACCGATTGCTTTCCTTGAAAGGAAGTGACACTTCACCCTTCGCATACGGATTCTTTTCCTTTCCCTTACCCATAAGAGTCAATTCATAGGTAGTGAACTCTGAAAAGAACGGATCGTATTTACGGTCGAACACATTAAAACCTACCTCGGCTTGAAAACGAAGCGACATATCTTTATCGGTGGAAGCAAAACCGGCATGAACATTACCGACAGAATGATGCTGCTTGTCGGAAACAACACGTTCCATGACATCGGGCATATAGTTGAACACCTGTGAACCCAGGCTTCCCCCTACCAGCAAATCCACTTTGCCAAACCGATGGCGGTATTCCAATTCAAAATCCGATTGATAGAAACGTGACTTCCAATCCAATCCATCCACTCCACCTACATTTCCGTTCCATCCCTTCAAGGATGCTGACACTTCGAAACGATTCTTTGGATTGATGTCCCAGATTAAGCCGGCATCGGCATCTACATTTTCCCGATTTCCATATGCACCATATATGTACCCCCCATGTGGCTTCCGCTTAGCCCAATCGCGAACAACAGCCGGCATCTCCTGATACTCCCATTTGTCCGTTGGACGAACCACGGTAGCATAATCAATGACAGACTTCGGAACGGAAGGTTCTTCTATCTGAGGAAGCACATTCAGTTTCGACGCATCCATGATGGTCGGATTGTATTCATTCTCCACAATCACCACACGATTGGTCACTGTATCGTTCTGTGCATAGGTCAAGGTCCCCATGAAGACACAGACACTTGCCAAGAGAAATCTCCTTTTCATATTATTCGTATTATCTTATTCGATTATTAAATTCAAGGATGTGGAAAAACTGCATCCCATCCATAATAATTAACAACATTTAATCCTTCAACTCTTCCAAACGACTTTCAATCATGCCGGCAATGTCATCATCCGCCTGATAGTTCTGCTTCAACGAAAGCAGATACTGACGAGCATCCAGATTCTTTCCCATCGCCTTGTACACATCGGACAACAAGACAAAACTACGCGCCAACCAATAGGTATGCGGAGTACTCACTTCCATGTATTCAAGCACCAACTGTTCAGCCTCATTCATTTTGCCTTCATCAAACAAGTTCTGTGCAAGCAGATATTTGGCTTCTGCACCATATACATTGCGTGTATCCTTTGCCAATACTTCCCAATCAGCTGAAGCCTCTTTTATTCGGCCGATTGATTGTGCAGCTTTCGCCCGATAATATCGGGCTTCTGTTTCCAGTTCGGGAGTCACTTTCGCACCCGAAAGAACTGTTGAAGCCGCCAACACGGTTTCTTCCTCATCACCCGCCAAGTAGGCGCTTCGTAACATTCCTGCATCAGCCAGCTGCCGACGTTCAGAAGTTGACGCCCGTTCGCGCAACAACTTATACAATTCCAGTGAACGGGTATAGTCCTTGCCTTGATAAGCGATTTCCGCACGCATGGACATCGCTTCTTCCGAATACTTGTTGGAAGGATAATCCAGCACCTTATCCAAATGAGTCGCTGCGCTTTCGGTTGCCTTCCGGTTATAGTCTATCAATCCTATGTAATAATTGGCATCCAAACTGAAAGCACCTGTCGGGAAAGTCTGCAAATAGCGCATGAAACTATTGCGGGCTTCATCCATCTCTCCCCTCAAATAAACCCGTTCGGCAGCTACATAAGTAAGCGAATCACGCTCGCTTGCATCGAAATTGATGCCTCCAGGAATGGTTGATGCAAAATCAACATAATCATCCACCCGATTCAAATCAATGTAAATGGACTTCAAGTCGCGTTGCGCCACGCGTGCTTCCTCACTACCCGGATATTTCTGGATTACATTCTTATAGGCTGTAATGGCTTCCGCATATTTGTCATCCTGATAATACAACAACCCGATTTCACTGGCTGCCTTACGGGCCATGTTGCTTTCCGGGAAATTTCCGACCAACATCCGATAACGCTCGATGGCATTCTCATTATCCTCCGTTTGGATAAAAGCACGTCCTTGTTCATACAATGCTTCGTCTATATATTGTGATTCGGGATACTTCGTAATCAACTGATTCAGAGTCTGAATTTTTCCATTGTAATCACGCTGCAAGCCTTTGACAAACCCTTCCTGATACAAAGAATAGTCTCCTAAAGACGGGTCGGTTTCCACTGCTTTGGCATAGTAGCGGACTGCTTCTCCAAAATTTCTGCCATAGAATTGGCAATCGCCGATTCGGTTGCAAGCATCAGCCAACATCTGTTTTTCCTTGGAGAAAGTACCATTGGCGTAGGCATTAAAGTATTCCAAGGCCTTGGCATATTTCTTTTGCTTGAAATAGGTATAGCCCAAATTATATAGTGCCAGGCTATACTCCTGACTCTCCTTGCTTGGCGTCATTCGGAGATATTGAAGGAAATCCTGAGTAGCCGCCTGATAGTTTTCAAGGCGGTAATGAGATTCACCCCGCCAGAAATAGGCGTCAGCCCGAGTCGAAGGACTGAAATTACCTACTTCTATCGAACGGTTGAAATAGGGAATAGCTTCACGAAACTCCGTATTGGCAAACGACTGTACCCCCATTCGGAAAAGGATTTTTTGCTTCGCTTCCAAGATACGGTTGCCCGGACGATTGATTTTGTCGATGGACTTCAACGCCGCTTCATAGCTTCGTGTATTCATATAGACTTCCACCAAATAGTTATTCACCTTCTCGGTATAGACCGATTGGGGAAATTCATTCAGAAAGCGTTCGAACACGGTGACTGATTCTGCGAAAGGAGAATAAGATGTTTCGTGGATGCACAAGGCATAGTTATACAAAGCCTGTTCCTTGACGGTGGGATCAGCATCGATGATGGACGCCTGCTCAAAAGCCATACGGGCTTGATTGCGTTCCTTCAATTGCAAGTAGGACAGCCCCATGTGCAGATAAGCATTCTGCGACAAGGCATCGGATGTGGTCGCCACCTTACCCAATGTTTCAGCGGCTTTGCTATAGGCTCCCGTCTGATAATAGGACATTCCCAAATCATACAAGGCTTTTCGTTGGGAAGAGGGAACGGCTTCCTGATAGGCTTCAAGCAAAGGGACAGCTTCCATGTAATTGCCCAATCCATAATAGGCGCTACCACAGATACGCTTCATCTCAGCCTCATCCTTATGTCCGGCATATTGCGCCAAATAATCAGAAGCGATTTGTGCAGCCTGGGCATATTCCTTCTTCAACAAATGGATTTCCCCTATATAATAAGGAACCAGTTTACCATATACGGCATCGCTTTTCAAGGCTGTAAACGCTTCCAAAGCCTGGTCATAATTCTTTTCCGCATAATCGATATAGGCAAGATTGTAACTCGCATCCGCCTGATGCGTACGAGTGATCCCTTCCAACAGAGCAAACCAAACGGATGCATCCTTCATATTTCCGGTTTTGAGACAGGCTGTACCCAATTTCATCAGGCAGTCATCGCGTTCCTCGTCCGGCAAAAGTTCCAAATCACACGAACGCAACATTGCTATACACTCCGGATATTTCCCTTCCTCGAAATAGCATACACCCATCATCGCTTCTACCCGATTGGCGTGTCTGGAATCGGGATAAAGTTCCAGATAATTCTCCAACTGTAACAAACGGTCTGGAGCACCCAGCTCATATTCACGGATGACACGCGCATATTCCCGATCGCCGGCTACATCCTTGTCCAAAACCTGTTGTGACATCCCTTGCAAGGAAAACCCTAAACAAGCAGCCAACAATAGCATTCTTGTTCTATTCATCATCGGTTCAACTTATTTTGTTTCAAAAATCGAATAACTCCCTCACGGACAGAATCCAGTCCAAATTCCTGCGGATTGATTTGTTCCAAAGGCATCCAAAAACTCTCCTCTACATCATCCATTGCCTGCATATGACCGCCTGGCAGCACTCTACACAAGAAGAATAGGTCCAAAGTGTGTACCAGAAAGCCCGAATAAAGATAAGTATTGGGCAACGAAAACAAATATTCGGGAGAAGTGACACTCAAGCCGGTTTCTTCCTGAATTTCACGTTCGACTCCCTGTTCGCCGGTTTCTCCCATGTCAACAAACCCACCGGGCAAGTCAAGAGTGCCTTTCTTCGGATTCTTGCCCCGCCTGCAAACCAGCAATTCCTCTTTCTCATTCAAGATGAAAGCCACCGTAGCCGCACTGGGATTGAAATAATAGACAAATCCACAATCTGCACAACGTTTGGACTTCATGTTGTTCTCCTCGAAATGAGAAGAACCGCATTTGAGACAAAACTTGAACAATTCTAACGGATGATTCATTCCATTTCTATTTACAATTTCTCCACAAAGATAACATTTCACAAACGAAGTCGCAACTATTCATAAAATAGCGCCCGTTTTTTAAAAAGAAAAAACAAAAATTTCGATACTTAACGTAATTTTTACCCCATACACCCATCGCTTGAAAACCTTTCCACAACGAATCAATCGAATAGTAAAACAACCCATTTTCTATAAAAAGTCGGCCTATAAAGACAAAATGCAGACCAAAACAATAAAAAAAACTTTAAAACAAGATATAAATTAAAAACTTTACCTATATTTGCTTACAGAATGATAACTATAAAAACCAATTCATATGGAGAAAATTGATAGTCTTGACAGACAAATATTGGAAATTATTTCACAAAATGCCCGAATTCCGTTTAAAGATGTCGCTGCTGAATGTGGAGTTTCACGAGCTGCCATCCACCAGCGCGTTCAACGTCTCATCGATATGGGCGTCATCGTAGGATCAGGATACCACGTCAATCCTAAGAGTCTGGGTTACAGAACCTGTACCTATGTAGGAATTAAATTGGAAAAAGGCTCCATGTACAAGGCTGCAGTAAACGAATTGAAAAAGATTCCAGAAATCGTGGAATGCCATTTCACCACTGGCCCATACACCATGCTGACCAAGTTGTATTCACGCGACAACGAGCATTTGATGGACCTGTTGAACTCCAAAATCCAGGAAATCCCGGGCGTTACCGCAACAGAAACCCTGATTTCGTTGGAACAGAGCATCAAGAAGGAAATTCCTATTAAATCAGAATAATGGACTGGCTGACAAACTACCACATGGGTGGAGTTGTAATCGGCATCAGTACATTCCTCATCATCGGCCTTTTTCACCCCATCGTGATTAAGGCCGAATATTATTGGGGAACACGCTGCTGGTGGATTTTCCTGTTACTGGGAATCCTTACCCTTGCCGGTTCCGTTTGGGTGGACGACCTGCTGATATCCTCACTCCTCGGCGTATTCTCCTTCTCGTCCTTCTGGACCATCAAAGAAGTGTTCGACCAACGCAAACGAGTGTTGAAAGGATGGTTCCCAATGAACCCCAAACGGAAACACGAATACAAGCAGGACGAAAAATAAGGATGCCAAAAACATCTGTCAAAAATGTCAGTTGGGCTTAACCGGCTGATACTCATTGCCAATTCCTGACTTTTTGAGCTGATTTTTAGCATTCAGAAAAATCAGGAGAAGAGGAAGAAAGCATTGGTTTGTCGGCATGAAAGCAACGTTTTACGGGTTGTAAAGCATAGTTTTATCCGCCCAGAAGGATGATGTACATCCGCTATTGTATAAAATAATTCCTGACTTTTTCAAACCTGATTATTCAGGCAAAAAAGTCAGGAATTCGTATTGTGAATCAACAAGTTACACCCAACTGATTCATTTGAAGGATGTTTTCACAACTTGTTTTGAAATCGGCTCACCCTTCCGGCTGGTAGACTTGCAAAGGCAGCTCCTTTCTCAAAGCGCCCAATGCATTGTAGGCCAATGAACCCATTTCATCCTCACCCGGCATCATCACGATAGTGCCCAGACAATCAATCCAGCTGTGCAAAGTCTTCACACAATAGTCGCTGTATGCTATACCTCCCGTCAGGATAATGGCATCCACCTCACCGCGTAAGGCGACAAAACGAGCGCCCGCTTCCTTCGCCACATTGTACATCATGGCATCCAGCACCCGCTTGTAAGGCTCTTCACCCGCTTCGGCCTTCGAAGCGATGGTTATCATGTCGGTCATGCACAGATGTGCCACAAGGCCTCCGTTTCCATTCAACATTTTCTTTATTTTCCGCTTGTCATACTTGCCACTGAAACAGAGTTCCACCAACTGGTCGGCAGGTACTGTCCCTGCCCTTTCAGGGCTGAACGGCCCGTCCCCATTCAATGCATTGTTCACATCGATGACCTTGCCCTTGCGATGGGCTCCGACCGATATGCCTCCACCCATATGGACGACAATCAGATTCAAGTCTTCATAGGCCTTCCCGATGGAAGCGGCATATTTGCGTGATACCGCCTTACTGTTCAACGCATGGAAAATGGAAAGGCGGTTAATCTCCGGTATGCCGGTCAGGCGGGCCTCAGGCATAAACTCGTCCACCACTTCCGGGTCGGCAATATAAGCCGGGCAACCACATTCTCCAGCCAATTCATCGGCTATCAGGGCACCCAAGTTGCTGGCATGCTCCATCTGAGCATGAAGCAGGTCGTACTTCATCTGCTCATTGATGGCATATACACCCCCTGGGGTAGGCTTGAGCAAGCCCCCACGGGCTATAACGGCATCAAAACAGATAGGAATACCAGCCTCTTCCAACATCTTCTTCACAAAGTCCTTCCGGTATTCATATTGGTCACAGACATGCTGGAATTCCGCCAACTCATCAGCCGGATGATGGGCACCGCCTACCCACACCTGCTTGTCATCTTCATAAAGGGCCAACTTGGTAGAAGTAGACCCCGGATTGATTACAAATATCTTCATTTTATTACTGATTTATTCACTACAAACACAAGCCAAAGCAAGACTGTAAAACTTGGAATTACCCGAATCGGCACGCGATGGCACCACTACAGGAGCCGTTGTCCCCAACAGCATACCCGCCATATTGGCATCTCCAAACAAGGAAATGGCCTTATAGAAAGTGTTGCCCGACTCGATATTGGGGAATATCAACATATCCGCATGTCCCACGACAGGTGAACTGATTCCTTTCACTTCACCACTGTGCGAGTCACAGGCAGTCTTCACGTCCATCGGCCCGTCCAAATGCATGATTCCATATTCGCCCGCCTCAGCCCTCTCCTTCAGAGTCACATAATCCAAAGTATGAGGGAACTTCTCATTGACCTTCTCCGTACAATGAATCAAAGCAACCCGTGGTTCAGGGATACCCATCCGTCGGCATATCTCCACATCATAACGGATCATGGCATCAAAATGAGCCAATCCCGGCCGGGGAATGACAGCTGCATCCGAGAAGAAAAGCAATTTATTATAGGAAGGAATCTGTGCCACCGTCACATGGCTCAACACATTCCCCTTAGGAAGCAATCCATACTCCTTGTTCAATACTGCACGCAACAGATTATCCGTATTGATGATTCCTTTCATCAACACATCGGCATGCCCTTGACGAACCAAGAGCACTCCCTCCTGCGCCGCTTTATCGGGACTGCTTGCTTCATACACACTGACATGGTCGGGATACTGATGACGGATATATTCAGCATTGAGCAAATGAGGAGTGTCTGCCACCAACAGAAAATCAGCAAAGCCTTCGCGCAAACTACGGATAATGACATATTCCGTATGTGCATCGTTGGGACAAACTACCACCACACGCTTTCGTTTCTTGAAGGAGCGCAAGCGACTAACCAAAGCTGCAAAATCCTGAATAGGTTCCATAGAGATTAGATTTTTAGCAAATATGGGAAATTTATCTGGATTTATCTCTATCTTTGTTGGAGTTTCTATGAAGATTTAACGTATGAGCAAGTTTCTCACATTCGACATTCCGTCAGCATACGATGCATTGCACCGTTCTTTTCCCTCCCACAAGACAACTCCCATAATCGGACTCACCGGCAATTTCCGTGACGGCGACTGTACATTGGCCGAAGGTTATTACCAATCCGTATTGAAAGCGGGCGGTACCCCCTTCATCCTGCCTCCATTTGAAGAAACGGATGCACTGATCCAAGCTCTGGAAAGCATAGACGGCCTGCTGTTGACCGGCGGAGCAGACATCAATCCGCTCTACTTGAACGAAGAGCCCATCAAAGAACTGCACGGCATCAATCCCCGAAGGGATTACCAGGAACTGATGCTTACCAAACTGGCTGCCGACAGACAAATCCCCATTCTGGGCATCTGTCGGGGAATACAAACCCTGATGGCCGCTCTTGGAGGAACACTCTATCAGGACATCCATTCACAGATGGAAGGCACCCGCATCAAGCACGACCAGGACTTGGGCCGTAGCTATGCATCCCACACCGTCACCATTGAAAAGGATACCTTGCTCCACCGATTGTTCCCAACCGACACTTTGGCCGTCAATTCCTTCCATCATCAGGCGGTAAAAGAAGTGGCACCGGGATTTCAGGTCTGCGCCTACTCCTCCGATGGAGTAATCGAAGCCGTTGAATCGACTGCATACAAATCCGTCTTGGGAGTGCAATGGCATCCTGAATGTTTCATCCTGCGTGGCGATGAATGCATGATGCCCCTCTTCCAATGGTTGACAAACGAGGCGGCCTCCTTCAAAGAAGCCAAGCGCATCCATGGCCGTATCCTCAGCCTTGACTCCCATTGTGACACCCCAATGTTCTTTGACCAACAGATAGACTTTGCCAGCCGCGACCCCAAGATATTGGTTGACTTGCACAAAATGACAGAAGGCCGCTTGGATGCTACCATCATGGTAGCTTATCTGAAGCAGTTGGAGCTTACCGACGAAGCCTTATTGGCTGCTACCGCCAAGGCCGACCGCATTCTGAATGAAATAGAAGCGATGGTTGCCAAGAACTGTACGGCCATGGACATTGCCTATACCCCTGCCGACCTATACCGATTGAAGTCGGAAGGCAAAAAAGCAATCATGCTCGGTATAGAAAACGGTTACGCCATCGGCCAGGACATCAAGAATGTAGAACGGTTCCGCAAACGTGGCGTGGTGTATATGACCCTCTGCCATAACGGAAACAACCAGCTCTGCGGTTCCGCCAAATACAACGAAAAGAACCTTGGCGTCAATGCTTTCGGTGAACAGGTCATCCAAGAAATGAATCGGGTGGGCATGATGGTGGACATCTCCCACGCCGGAGAACAGACATTCTACGATGCACTTGCCATCAGCAACACTCCGATTGTTGCATCACACTCTTCCTCGCGTGCCTTGTGCAACCATCCGCGCAACTTGACAGACGACCAATTGAAGGCCCTTGCCGCCAAAGGGGGCGTCGCACAAGTCACTCTATACAGCGGATTCCTGCGTGAAGAAGGTCCGGCAACGATCCAGGATGCCATCGAGCACCTCAATCACATGGTCAACATCATGGGTGTCGAGCATGTAGGCATCGGTACGGACTTCGATGGCGACGGAGGCATCATCGGTTGTGCCTCTGCATCCGAACTGATTAACTTCACCCGTTGTTTATTAAAGGAAAGATACAGCGAAGAAGACATCCGCCGCATTTGGGGAGGAAACTTCCTGAGGGTGATGAAAGAAGTACAGAAAGTTTAATTACCTTTGCAAGCGAATCAAAAAATAGCATCTCAACCCATGAAGATAAAGAACCTGTTCATCGCTCCTGTCCTGCTGCTCATGCTGGTCGGAGTCGTTGCCTGCGGAAGCAGCAAGAAAACGGACGACACAGAAGCAACCGAAAAGAAAGTAGTCATCAAAGCACCCGCTTTTGATGCCGACAGTGCATATGCCTACGTCAAGGCACAAACGGACTTCGGTCCACGAATTCCTAACAGTCAGGCACACCGCAATTGCGGTGATTATCTGGCCTCCCAATTGGAAAAGTTCGGTGCCAAGGTCTATAATCAATATGCCGACCTTGTTGCATGGGACGGCACCATCCTGAAATCACGCAACATCATCGGAGCCTACAAGCCCGAAAGTAAAAAGCGTGTCATGCTATGCGCCCATTGGGACAGCCGTCCGTATGCCGACAATGACCCCAATGCCGACAACCACTACGAGCCGGTAATGGGGGCGAACGATGGAGCCAGTGGCGTAGGAGTACTGCTCGAAATTGCCCGTCAAATCCAAATAAAATCACCGGAAATAGGAATCGACATCATCTTCTTTGACTCGGAAGACTACGGAACACCCGAATTTTATGTAGGCTTGTTCAAACCACATACCTGGTGTCTCGGTTCCCAATACTGGGCACGCAATCCACACATCCAAGGCTATTTCGCCCGCTATGGCATCCTGCTCGACATGGTAGGTGGCAAGGGAGCCACTTTCTATCGGGAGCCCTATTCCTATCGCACTGCCCGCAAGGAAGTGAAGAAAGTTTGGGAGAAAGCCCACGAACTGGGTTATGGCAATTGGTTCATCAACCAGGAAGGGGCAGAAGTGACCGACGACCATGTCTATGTACACAGCATCGGACGCATACCCTGCATTGACATCATCAATTACGACCCGAACTGCGAACGTTCTTCCTTCGGACCTACTTGGCACACGGTAAACGACACGATGGAAAACATCGATCCTAATACCCTCAAGGCGGTAGGCCAAACAGTGATGGATGTGATTTACAACGAAAAATGAGAATTTAGAATCAGAACATAACTCATGAAGACAATCAACGAACTGCAAGACGAAGTGATTGAAGAATTCAGCGACTTCGACGATTGGATGGACAAATACCAGCTATTGATAGACCTCGGCAACGAACAGGAACCGCTTGCACCCGAATACAAGACAGAACAGAACCTGATAGAAGGTTGTCAAAGCCGGGTGTGGTTGCAAGCCGACTTGGAGGATGGTAAGGTTATCTTCCAAGCCGAGAGCGATGCACTCATCGTAAAAGGTATCATCGCCTTGTTGATAAAGGTAGTATCCGGCCATACTCCCGATGAAATCTTGGAAAACGAACTCTATTTCATTCAGGAAATCGGATTGAAGGACCACCTCTCACCCACCCGAAGCAACGGGCTGTTGGCTATGGTGAAGCAGATGCGCATGTATGCCTTGGCATTCAAGGCCAAGATGGCATAACCCGATTGGGGAACCTTTATGCTTTACGAGTCTTCACCAATACCTTGCTGCCATCTGCCAGAGTCGTAGCAAACAAATAGATTTCACCCCCTTCCTTCAACTTCAAGCGCTTACGGAGCTCGGCTACAGACAATGGGAAGTTGCGGATGGTTATGTTTGCCTTATCCATGCCTTGCAAGAAAGACTTCAATTCCTTCTTGCCAAAACCGCTTACCGCCTCCACCCGGAAACGGCGACCGGGGAAATCTTCCATGAATTGGGAGGAAGTGTATAGATGACTGCTTGCATGGAGCTTCTTCACCTCATAAGATTGAGTGAGCGAACGATATGCACCGGCCTTCAAAATGGAAGCATTCGGCTCGTAAAGATAATCCTCAACTTGTGTTGCCAACGGACAATCCGAAGAGCGTTCCTGCTCTTGTGAGAACACGAAGCTTTGCCGTTCGCCCAACGGAAGAATGTGTATGCAATGAATCGGGACGCCCGATGAAATGGGCGTTTTTTGAAGAATGAGCAGCAATTCCTTGCACTCGTTGTTCACGGACACAACGTGCGCTTCACATACATATTTCAATGTTTTCAAAGCCAACGAGAGGTCAAGCATAGGCGAGAGCTTCACCATGACCGTCTTTGCCTTCTCCACCAGCAAATCCTCCAAAGCACTGACATCCGGTTCACAATCCGAAATAGCCACCGTCTTCCCTCCATGACCATCCCGACGGGCAGGGTCAAGAAACAGACAATCGACCGGTTCCATCCGCTTCAGATACTCCACCCCGTCTTCGTTGTGTACACCGATGTCCAATCCCAACAACGGGAAGTTATGTTCCGCCAATTCACAAAGTTCCGTCTGACGCTCCACATAGTCGGCTTTCTTGAACTTGCGCGCCATGAACGAACAGTCAATCCCCAAGCCTCCTGTCAAGTCAGCCAATGTTTCTCCTCCTACCAATTCAGCCTTATACACGGCAGTAGCTTCCGACGAACATTGTTCCATAGACAGATGTTTCGGATAAAGCAACCCCTCCTTGCGATACCACGAAGGCAATTTCACCTCGGCAATCTGACGTCCTGCTATCTGTACGACAGCTTCAGCCATATCTACCTGGGGATATTTCGCAGCCTGCAATGCCAAGGTGCGCACATCATCACGGACGTGTTCTTCGATGAAATGGAGAGTTGCAGCAGAAATAGGCATAATTCATTCTTTATAGGGACAAAGATAAGGATTTTATTTACCTTTGCACCGATTAAAAGCGGACAATATGACGAAAGCATTGTTTTTTGACATCGACGGTACCTTGGTCAGTTTCCAGACTCATACCATTCCACCCTCTACCATCCAGGCACTCGAAGCCGCCCACCGGAAGGGCATTCAGATATTCATTTCCACCGGACGGCCGAAACTCATCATCAACAACCTGGGCGAACTGCAAAGCCGGGGATTGATAGACGGATACATTACCATGAACGGCAGCTATTGCTTTGTCGGGAAAGAAGTCATCTACAAGAACCCCATCGCCCGCAAGGAAGTGGAAACGCTGGCACGCATCTGTCAAGAGCATAACTATCCCTGCATCTTTGTCGGCGAGCACGATGCATCCGTTTGCCAGCCCGACCACATGCTCCGTTACATTTTCTATGAACACTTGGGCGTAGAGGAATTTCCCGTCACCGGCTTTGAAGAAGCAATCCAACCGGACATCTACCAGATGACGGCTTTCTTCAGCCCTGAAGAAGAGGCACGCATCGCCCCGCTGCTGCCGGATTGTGAGTTCGGCCGTTGGCACCCCACCTTTGTTGACATCACCGCACGGGGAAACACCAAGCAACAAGGAATCGACCAAATCATCAGGCACTTTGGCATTCGTCTGGAAGAAACCATGGCCTTCGGTGATGGTGGAAACGACATCAGCATGCTACGCCATGCCGGCATAGGCATTGCAATGGGCAACGCCAAGGATGACGTCAAGGCCGTGGCCGATTATGTAACGGACAACGTCGACGAAGATGGAATCATGAAAGCCTTGAGACACTTCAACGTGATAGGATAGCCTGCATCAACGCAATGTCGGAAGCCACTTCTCCCTGCATCAGATATTCATTGCGCTGCTGGCACACCTTGTCATAAATGCTTTCGGCCAACAACCGGTTGCCATCCATCAGCAAAGCTACGCTACAAAGGATGCGTTCCTTCGAAGACATGACCTTCCGGAATTGTTCGATGTACTTCTTCAACTCATCCGTATACAGTTCGCGGGCACGCTCCATACGATTGGTAACAAGCGAAGTGAACACCAGCTCGCAAGCGATTTCCTTCACTAACAATCCCATGATTTCATCCTTGTGAAGATACATTTCTTCAAAAGCCTGATGAGCCGCCTCCCACTCCTGTCTGTCCAACAAATAACAGGCTTTCAGATTATGGATGGTCAACAACAATGGGTTCTTGTATTCGGGTTCCCCCGTCTCTTCAAACCACTCTTTAGGCATGTCTTTGGGGGTCACTCCCTGCTGCAACAAAGCGTTGGCACGCAACTGTATCTCCAATGCACGCTTGCACTTCGGATTCTTGAGCATCATCAACAGGTTGTTGGCGTCATTGCTCACTCCTCCCACATTCATGGGGATACCATTCATCAAGGCAAAAAATACGCCAACCAAGCCCAGGAAGAACAAAAATTCGTGAATGAACAACGACTTGTCCACCACACTCATCAACAGGAAAGCAAGTACAGATACTATTACATTGGCCAACACACCTCCCAGGTTATACCACACGACGGGAATCTGCTCCGTCGGCCTTTCGGGTGGAACCAACAGGCATTGTCCTCCTGTGCCAGCCACATCAAAACGTTTCACTCTGATCTTTCCATCCAGTCGGATGAAGGTCCACTTGAAGATGCGGAAGGAGACAAACCGATAACCGCTAAGCAACCCACATACCCAATGGCCGCCCTCGTGCAGGATGACTTGTATCGGGATAGCCAATAAAAAAGAGACAATGCCCAACAAGCCTGTCTTCAACCCTTCAGTCAACGCAGCTTTCTCCGTGAATTTCTGCAGAAACTCTGCCAACGTGATGTCCTTAACCAAAGTGACAATTATGGCCGATATGACAAATCCGAAAAGCCCACCTATCAGGAAACCTCCCAGTAACTTCAATATATTCTTCATCGTTCTCTGTTTTGTTAATGGCCGCAAATATATACATTTGACATAAAACAGCCATATTATCCGAATGATTTTACAAATAAATGTTATCTTTGCAAACAATATAACCTTAATTGAATACTGTCATGAACAAAACTTTCATTTGCATGCTCATCGCATGGTGTACCTGTCTCACAGGCATGGCACAGAACCACTTCGAGAAATATTTTGAAAAGAAAACCTTGCGCATAGACTTTGCACTGAGCGGCAATGCGCAAACCCAATCGGCCGCTATCCAACAAATGCGTGAAGAACCCGTTTGGGGAGGACCGGTCAAGAACCTGATTGATACCTTCGGCTACGGAGGCTATTATGTAAATGTATACGACAAGACCGGCCGTGAACTGATTTATTCACGCGGATTCAACACGCTGTTTGAAGAATGGCGCACCACCGCACAAGCCAAGGTGGAAACCCAGGCATGGAACAACAGTGTCTGCATCCCCTATCCAAAGGATAAAGTCATCGTCGAACTGACCGCCCGCGACAAGTCGTGCATGCAGTTCCACCCCTTGCTGAAGGTAGAGGTAGACCCTACCAGCATTTTCATCGACCGTGCTCCGTTGAAATCCAATCCGGTGACCAAGTTGCAATACAAAGGTGACTCCAACAAGAAGGTGGACCTTATCTTCATCGCTGAAGGCTACACGGCTGCCGAACAGGACAAGTTCGTCAAGGATGCCAAGCGTTTCATGGAAGCCTTGTTCCGCACCAAGCCATTTGACCAGTGCCGCGATGAGTTCAATGTATGGGCGGTAGGCACCATCTCCGAAGAATCGGGCACCAGCTCGTCGGGCAAGGGAATCTATAAGAACACGGCCTTGAAAACCGGTTACTACACCTTCGGAGTAGACCGCTATCTCACCACACAAGACATCAAGCCCATCCGCGATGCCGTTTGGAATGTTCCTTGCGACGCCGTATTCATGCTCATCAACGCCGAAACCTACGGCGGTGGCGGCATGTACAATTTCTATGCTTGCGGAACGGCTGACAACGAACGCACCATGGTAGTGTTCACCCACGAGTTCGGTCATAGCTTTGCCGGATTGGCCGACGAATACTTCACCTCGACCGTTGCCTACGAAGATTTCTACAACCTGAAGTATGAGCCTTGGGAACCGAACATCACCACACTGGTGGACTTCGACCGTAAATGGAAAGACCTGCTTCCCGAAGGAACGCCTGTCCCTACTCCGCTGAACGATTCGACCAAAGACGGAATCGGTGTGTTCGAAGGGGGCGGCTATCTGGCGAAAGGCATCTACCGTCCGGTAGACCATTGCATGATGCGCGACTATGCTCCTTTCTGTCCGGCATGTAGCCGTGCCATTTTGAAGATGGTAGACTTCCTGAGCGACAAATAAGGGAACTTGTAATTAAAGGAGTTAGAGGAGTTAGAAGTCGATAGTTTTGACTGATGTTTACGTTTTCATAAGCAGAACTATTGGCTTTTAACTCCTTGTCCGAAGGACGAGCGAAGCGATAACTCCTTTAACTCCCTATAAATAGTAAATCTCCGGAACTTAAATAAATGTTATAAAATTACAGATTTTAGCAGATAATTAGACTATTTGCCTATATTTGTCGCATCTAACTATTTAACAAATAAACCCATTATGCGTAAACTATTACTTTGTCTCAGTTTGATGTGCGGTCTGGCCATGCCGGCACTGGCACAAGAAGAAGAATCCATTTCACCCTTCCTGTTCGAAGACTACACCGATGCCATTGTGTTCTTCAAGAACAATGCCCAAGTGAAAGGGAAGTTGAACTTCTACATCCCTACCGGTGAATATTTCTTCATCGATACGGCCGACGGCAATCAGATAAAATCATTGGGCGACCTCGACCAAATCAACATGATACGTTTCGGGAAACGTATTTTCCTCCCCTCTCACAAAGGAGGCGTAGAAGTACTTTCAGCCGACCCATTGTTCTATGTACAATACAAGGCCGTCATCCGCGACCAAGGACGTACCGTAGGCTTCGGAGGAACTTCCTCGTTGGGAAGCGTCAAGAGCTATTCATCGAACAGCGCCGGCGACGCTTATGTATCCGACCCGCTGAAGTTTGAAGTCGGCCACCTCTACAACATCTATTACATCGGCAAGAAGCAGAAGGAAATTACCAGCATGAAGCAATTCCTCAAGTTCTATTCCGACCACAAGGAGGCCCTCGAAAAGTACATCGATGAAAACGACATCAAGTTTGACAATGCCCTGCAAATGATGCAATTGGTACAATACGCCCATTCGCTGACAAAGTAATTCATTTTACTCAGGATATACCAGCCTCCGCCCAACCGGGTGGAGGCTTTCTTTTTAGAAAGTATTTCAACGTGCCATAGGAAGTTCTTCGTATTTCCTATCGAACGTTTTGATATTTCCACTGCATCGTCTTCATCTTTATAAAGCGACGCTTTACGACCCGTAACTCGGCACTCTACGACCCGTAACTCGGCATTCTATGACCCGTAAAGTGCCATGTTATGAATCACCCTACAGCATATTCATGTTTTCTGCTTTCAACCTTCCACAAAAACCTTAAAGCACTGAATGATAACTCCCTACTGTGAAAGGAACGCCGTTTCCGCCCCTTTCATCCTTTCACCACATCCCCCATACCCCCTTGCATATTAGCTAGTATTCACCTGAATATATGCTTATGTTCAGCTGAATAGTAGCTTATGTCCAGCCGTCAGAATCAGTATCCTCC
>JAFVTL010000047.1 GCA_017503235.1 Bacteroidaceae bacterium
AAAGATTTTATTATACGACACTCCGACCGACACCGTAAGCCCCAACTCAAACTTGATCGCTTCTTTTATCTCATTGGCGATCTTCTCTCCACTTCCGAAAGCACGTGTGCTGCCGCTTACGTCAAGCCAACACTCGTCCATTCCAAAGGGTTCTATCTCATCAGTGTACCGACCGTAAATTGCTCTTGCCTTTTTTGAGTATTTCATATACTCGTCGTAATGCGGAGAAACAATAAGCAATCCGGGGCATTTCTGTTTGGCTTGCCAAATGGCTTCACCCGTGCTGACTCCTTTTGCCTTCGCCTTGTAATTCTTTGCGAGGACAATACCGTGTCGTTCTTCCACATCGCCACATACTGCAATAGGATAGGCTTTCAGTTCGGGGTTCAACATACATTCGACAGAAGCATAAAAGTTGTTCATATCGCTATGCAGTATCACCCGTTCCATATTCCCTCCAATATTATAATAAAAAGTTTATCGAAACCCCTTGACAAAAATGAAGTTTGGGTTTATAATTTATGTAGTTCAAGTTCATCGTGCCTATATTATACGACATTCAAGTTCATTTGTCAAGAGGTTTTTTGAACTTTAACTACATTTTTTCAAAAAAGTTATGAAATTCAAGTTCATCATATAATTAGAATGGAAGGAGAAAGGAAATGACCTTCGGAGAAAAAATTCATTTAGAAAGAACAAAGCGAGGTATGAATCAAAAAGAATTCGGTAAGTTAATAGGTGTATCTCAACGAATTGTGTCACTTTATGAAACGGCGAAGTCTTTTCCCCGCACTCGCGATGATTACGCACGAATAGCTGAAGCTCTCGCTATTGATGTCAACTATCTATTGACCGAAAATGAGGAGTTTGTCATGGGTATTGCTGAACAATATGGTACTCGTGGCGCTCAAGGTGCTAACAGAGTATTGTCTGATGTAAAGGCTCTGTTCGCAGGTGGCGAGATGGCAGAAGAAGATATGGATGTGTTTATGAAAGCCGTACAAGATGCTTATTGGGAAGTAAAAAAGATCAATAAGGAAAAATATACTCCCAAGAAGTATCAGAAGAAGGATAATGACTAATACCTTCATTGTCCGTTTTATGGTACATACTGTGTGCTATACTTATACCACAGAGAAAGGGGGATATTGATGGCACAAGTCAAAGATGCTGTATCTGTTGCGAATAAGGTCTTTCGCACTTATGAAAATAGACGCCCAGAACGAATAGCCAAAGAAATGGGAATACTGATAGTCCCTGCCCCTTTTAAGAAACAGAAAGGCGCATACAAGGTGATCGAGCGTCAGCCGGTCATATTTATAAACAATAGCCTTCATCCCGTTGTGCGAGAGATCGTA
The DNA here is from genome assembly GCA_017503235.1 of Bacteroidaceae bacterium. Taxonomy (GTDB): domain Bacteria; phylum Bacteroidota; class Bacteroidia; order Bacteroidales; family Bacteroidaceae; genus Phocaeicola. The sequence continues at coordinate 1,359 of JAFVTL010000047.1, forward strand.
TTCGGACACGAGCTCGGTCATCATCTTCTGCACCGCGAAGAAGCAATACAAGCAGGTGGATTCCAAGAGTTCAACCTTTTCGATATGCGTGAGAACCGTATGGAATATGACGCCAATCTGTTCGCAGCACAACTTATGCTCCCCGATGAGGAGATAAAGGAGTATATATACCGAGGTTTTGACGTTCAACAAATCGCAAGAGCTATGCGATCTGATATTAACCTTGTTGCAATCAAGGTTGCCGAACTCAACCGTCAAGGCTGCTGCTTTAGAGAGCAGGAATTTAGAAGCGATTTCTTAAAGTAATAATATAGAAAAATAAGGGTGCCGCCGAAGCGACACCCTTATTTCATATTTCTTCAGTTTCTAAATCAGTATCGGTATTATTGGAATCCGAATCAGATGATATACTACGTCTCAGATCAAACAAAGCTTTCATCAAGAGTATGCCGGCAATCAGATAAATGATTATCATACCGATAGAGACCACTGTTACAAGCTCGGGCAACCATTTTGCCAAATACCCAACAATGATAACTGCGGTCAGCATAACCGTCTGCAAGGTGCGGTATCTGAGTAGCTTTGCATCCAACTCATCATCAGCGGATTGATACTTGGTAGCAATAGACGCCAAATTGGTGAGAAGTTGAAAATGGAAATAGATATTGACGACACCAATTATTATATCGACTACTTGGAACATACCGTCAAGATCAATAGACCCCCAACTCGCAAGCCACGATGCAACGTGCCATACTGTAAGAATCACGCCCAAAGTGCGTAGTAAGTTGAGTTCCCTTTCTTCCTCACACAGACAGTTGATTGCAGATAGGAAAAGCATATAGCCGATAAATGACGGTAAAATACTTACGGTATTGATATTGAAGTCAAAGTAGATGAAAAAATATCCCCACGCGGCTCTACCAATACCATCGTATAGTCTTTGATAGTTTGTCATTTCGCTTCTCCTTCCAGCAAAACCAAATCAAGTTCTGCAACCTTTTGGTGATTTAGATAGAGGTCAGCAACAAAGAGTTCGGGAGCTTCAATATCCATAGACGGATCGGTACTACCACCACCGCCGCCATCCATCGAAATCTCAGAAGCCCACCCCGGATTAAGTTTCTTGCTTACAACTTGTTCTCCCGTATTAGATCCGCTAACAGTATAATCACCGCTTGGAGCACGCAAATTGGCAGGGCGCTTTTCTCCCGCAAAAACAGGAGCAGTGGATAAACCAATATGCGTTATCAAATCTTTGGCAGACTCATCACCAAGATATATGCACTTCAAGGATTGAGACCTTGCAGCCATTGAAAATTCTGCGTTGGGGTTAGGCGTCGTGTCAGAATAAGAGCCCGACAAGAAACTGAGTTCGTGATGCACAGTAACTCTTAGGTCGATTGTATGAATCGTTTGGTAGGTAGCTTCGATTCTCCAATCAT
>JAFVTL010000048.1 GCA_017503235.1 Bacteroidaceae bacterium
CCGTTCCTGCATACATCGGTGGAAAGAATGCCGAAAAGGTAGCCAAAGCTTATCAAACAACCAGTCAGGCGGCACCATCAGACCCTTTACAACGAGTCATAGTCAACCCTGACACGAAAGCATCGCTGTCTACTTTATTTGCCGATGCATGGGATCAGATATTAAGTGCTAACTATCGTTACAACAACCTCTATCGAACTTTTTACAAGACTCGTGGTATCGACAATCCCGAAGGAGTGAAAAACTTCGAACTGGTTTCTATCCCGATGTTCGACAAACTGGACATTCAGCGCAATGTAGTGGAATATCCTGTCATAGATGCCCACGTAACCAAGAAAGTGGATAGTAAAGACAAATACTTATGGTATGAATACCTTCCGAAGCAAGCTCGTGAAGCCGCTAAGGGTACCGTTCCGGTGGTGGTTCTACTACATGGACATACAAATGACCCACGTACACAGAGCGAAATGGCTGGTTTCGTGGAACTCGCAGCAGAAGAGGGTTTCATGGTAGTGGAAATGGAGTGGCAAGGTAGTAATGGTTATATCCCTATGGGATTGGATGGTATTGAAATTGTCATCAGTATTCTCAAGCAGAAATATCCTCAGATAGATGAATCACGTATTTATTGCGAGGGTCTGTCAGCCGGTGCCATGACCAGTAACATGTTAGGAGTTCGTAAATCACATCTGTTTGCTGCTGTAGCTGGCCATTCGGGAGGTCTTTATCCTGGAAACGGGCTAGGTTACTATGGTTATGGAAGTGAACCTTTAATGAACGAGGCTATTCAGAAACGGGGCTATGTAGAAGTGGCCTATTGCTCTGTGGCCGGTACTCATGATGAGGTAGTCCGTTTCTTACGTCCTGACGATTGGAAAGATAATTCATATTTTAATGTTTGGCGTATTTATCAGACCGTCAATGACATGGAAGTTACGGATGAACTTGATTTCAATATCGATGCTACTTTCGGTATCAAGCTTCAAGACCGCCGTCGGATTCATACGGGTAAAGGAGAAGATATCACGATGGAGTTTGGGCAATTATATAAGGACAACAAGCCGATGATTCGCCTCATTGCCATCAATAATTACGGCCATTGGAACTTTAAGCCTTCGGCTCGATTGATTTGGGATTTCTTCCGTCATTTTTCACGTGATATGGAATCTAAACAACTACACTATACCGAATAAGATAATGGGGATTTCTATTATTCTTATGTTATAAATAATAAACAGACATTAAAACTATACGGCTTTATGGAACAAAGAAAGAAAAATGTGGCACTTGTCCTTTCTAGTGGCGGGCCGCGTGGGTTTGCCTATATCGGTGCCATCGAGGCATTGGAGGAGCATGGATATACCATTACTTCGATAGCCGGTACTTCCATCGGTTCGTTGGTGGGTGGAATCTATGCAGCCGGCAAGTTGGCGGAGTTCAAGAAATGGCTTTACTCCCTCAATGCGTGGGAGGTCTTCTCGCTGATGGACTTGTCGATAGGAAAGAATCATTTCGTGAAGGGCGAAAGGATAATCGAGGCTATCATGGAGATTGTTCCCGATGTGAATATCGAGGACTTGCCGATTCCGTATTGTGCGGTGGCGACCGACCTTTATACGGGGCGTGAAGTGGTATTCGACCATGGTCCGCTTTTCAGGGCTATCCGTGCTTCCATTTCCATTCCTTCGTTGTTCCGTCCCGTGAAATTTGGTTTGACTACCTTAATTGATGGTGCGATTGCCAATTGCTTACCTTTGAACCGTGTACAGCGTAGAGAAGATGATTTGCTGGTGGCATTCGATGTGAATGATGTGGATGAAGAGGAAATCAATACGATTCTTCGTCAAGAACACGAAGCCCGATTAATTGACAGACACTTCCAACTTCAGAAACAGGCCGAGTTTAGGGATGTGATTCAAGATTTCAGAAATGAAACGGATATGGGCTTGGTAAAGCGTCTGAAACATGCCGGAAGCCGGAGTATAGAAGTGTTGAAGGATGTCTTTAACTATCAAAAGGCTTTCAATGAAGACGACTCCTTGGATTATGGCGATAACTATTATGACTTGCTCGACCGTACCTTTAGCTTGATGAATCACAAGAACACGGAACTGATGCTGGAATTGTACAAACCGGATATCTTGGTCAAGATGCCGTTCGATAGCTATGGAGAGATCTCCGATTACGCCAAAGCGAGGGAGATTTCGGACAGAGGGTATCAGTTAATGAAAGAAGCCTTGGAAAGAAGATAAAAGAAAAAGCCGCTTGAAAAAGCGGCTTTTCTATTGAGTGTTGGGGATTAACCACCGAAGTTATCGTACATGATAGAGCTTTCTTCAACACCGAGGTCAGTCAACATAGCTACAACAGCCTTTGACATCGGACCAGGACCACACATGTAGTATTCGATGTCTTCCGGAGCTTCGTGATCCTTCAAGTAAGTGTTCAACATTACTTGGTGAACGAAACCGGCTGTATACTTAACGCCTGCTGCATCAGCTGCTGGGTCAGGACGGTCAAGAGCCAAGTGGAAGTGGAAGTTAGGGAATTCCTTTTCAATACCCAAGAAGTCTTCCAAATAGAATACTTCGTTCAATGCACGGGCACCGTAGAAGTAGTGCATTTCACGGTCTGTAGTCTTCAAAGTCTTGGTCATGTGCATAATCTGAGCACGCAACGGAGCCATACCGGCACCACCACCAACCCAAATCATTTCCTTCTTAGAATCGAAGTGCGGGTGGAAGTCACCGTAAGGACCACTCATGATTACCTTGTCACCCGGCTTGAGCGAGAAGATATAAGATGAAGCGATACCCGGATTTACATCCATGAAGCCCGGACCTTGTTCTTTCGGCTTGAACGGAGGAGTAGCGATACGTACTGTCAACATGAACACGTTACCTTCGGCTGGGTAGTTAGCCATAGAGTAAGCACGGATAGTTGGTTCCGGGTTCACGCACTTCAATGGGAACAAACCGAACTTTTCCCATGCCGGCAAGTATTCGTCGCCAATCAAGCTCTTGTCGAAATCCTTATCGTAGTCGATAGAGAACTTCGGAATCTGAATCTGAGCATAAGAACCAGGGATAAAGTCCATGTGAGCACCTTCAGGCAACTGCACCTTGAACTCCTTGATAAAGGTAGCCACGTTCTTGTTGCTGATAACTGTACATTCGTATTCCTTTACGCCGAGTACAGATTCGTCTACCTTCACGGCCATATCGCCCTTTACCTTTACCTGGCAACCGAGACGCCAGTTGTCCTTCTGTTGCTTACGAGTGAAGTGACCCTTTTCTGAATCGAGGATTTCACCACCACCTTCTACAACCTGACACTTACACTGACCGCAAGAACCCTTACCACCACAAGCGGATGACAAGTATACACCGTTAGTAGACAAAGTGTTCAACAAAGAAGACCCCTGCTCTACTTCTAATTCAGTCTTACCATTGATAGTCAATTTCACCTTGCCGCTTGGAGTCAAATACTGCTTAGCGACCAACAAGATGATGACAAGCAAAAGAATAATTCCAAGGAATACTCCAATGCTGGCTAAAATTAAATTCATA
>JAFVTL010000049.1 GCA_017503235.1 Bacteroidaceae bacterium
GATGCAAAGGTAAGGCGAATTTTAATTCTGACCAAACAATTCAAAGACTTTTTTTGAAGAAAAATAAAAAGTGTAACGCAAACACTTGATAATCAAAACGTGCTGAAGAACATTTTTTTGAAGTACGAGTGTGGAGCGAGCATCGATTCACCACAGAATACACGGGGCGGCAGGATGGCACGCAGATGACACAGATGCGACGGATGACCACAGATTCTAATCTTGCCATGCGGATGAAAGCTAATGACCACGGATGACACCCCTCCCCTTTCACTCAGAGCGGAACGAAGTGAAGCGAAGAGTCTCGAGAGCATCCACTTTCTGTTTCCACCTCTGGATTGGTAATCCCCCATATGACATCTCGACCAAAGAGATTAAAGCAAATAGAGAGGAATGACACAAATAATCGCCTAACAGTATTGATATGTTATAAAAAGACTTAACTTTGCAGCAAATCATTAACTAAAAACGAACAAACAATGAAAAAACTACTGACCACAATCATGTTATTGGCTTTCGCCATCGGCATGAAGGCACAGAACGACGCTCCTCAACTGGAGTATGTAGTAGAACTGAAAGTAAAATGTGAAGGGGCATACCAAGTCGGACAGACATCACACGGCAACCGTTTTGTCATCCCCATTGTAGGCGGAACCTTTGAAGGCCCTCAAATGAAGGGAATCATCTTCCCCGGAGGAGCCGACTACCAACTTCAAGACGCCGAGCACGGCCGTACTGAAGTAGAAGCCATCTATAGCATCCAAACCGATGACGGAGTAAATATCCACATCCGCAACAGAGGACTGATTTATACCGGCACCGACGAAAACGGAAATCCTCAATTCTATTTCCGCACTTCGCCCCAATTCGAGGCGCCCCAAGACAGCAAATATGCATGGCTGAACAATGCCATATTCGTTTGCCAGCCGAATCTGAATGACCCCAACGGGCTTATCTGCTTGAAGATTTGGAAAGTAAAATAATGTACTAACCCTATAAAACATTCAACCCATGAAGACAAAAGAAATGTTTCAATCGGCATTAGCCGCAATCTGCTTGATGGCATTCAGCCTCACCAGCATGAGTTTCACTACCGAAGACGCACCCGGTTCAAGAATCGTTGAAGACGGTGGGACCGGCCCTTACAAGGCTATCATGAAGGAAGAAGCCTCCCTCAAGGCACACACCATCTTTGTACCCCAGGACTTGTCGGCCTTCAATCAAGACAAGCCGCTTCCCGTGTTGGTATGGGGCAACGGCGCATGTTCCAACTCACCGTTTGAACATTACCTGTTCTTGAACGAAATCGCTTCGTATGGCTACATCGTAGTGGCTACCGGTTACATGCCCGAAGAAGGGGAAAGATACCACGGCCCCATGTCCACCACCGAGCAACAGATTGAATCCATCGACTGGGTCATCGCTCAGAACGCCGACGAGTCTTCACCTTATTACAACAAGATTGACGTGAAGAATATCGCCGTAGCCGGAATGTCATGTGGCGGACTTCAAACGCTGTACAATTGTGCCGACAAGCGCATCAAGACATTGATGGTATGCAATAGCGGCCTCTTCAACGAATCGAACGCCGGAAGCGCTGTTGGTGGAATGCCTATGCCTCCGAAGTCGAAGCTGAAAGAAATCCATTCATCCATCATCTATATTCTGGGTGGTGAAACAGATATCGCCTATGGCAATGGCATGGACGACTTCAGCAAGATTGACCACGTACCGGCATGTGCCACCAATCTTCCTGTTGGCCACGGAGGCACCTACGCCCAACCACACGGAGGCGAATATGCCATCGTTGCATTGGCTTGGCTGGATTGGCAACTGAAGGGCGACCAAGAAGCTGCCAAGATGTTCAAAGGTGACGATTGCGAACTGCTGAAGCGCAAGGACTGGACCATCGAGAAGAACGCTTTGTTCGAAGATATGAAATAAGCAAAAAAACGACATTACAAGAAACGGAAGTACCCAACGGTGCTTCCGTTTCTTTTTTCCTATACCTTATTATATATAGGAAGAAGTTGAAATTCATCGTCACTATATATAGGGAATAGTAGGGACACGCCATGGTGTGTCCGGGATTTGTTTGAGGAAGACAAAGGGATATAAAGACGATAGCTTTTGAAAACAACCGTCTCCCAAACAGAGAGACGAGCGTAGCGGAGGGGTATAGCGCAACTCATCAAAGAACTCCGCGTCTCTGTGTCTCTGTGTTCTAAAAGAAATACTAACTCGATGCTTTACGACTCGTAAAGCGCCGTACTAACATCGCTAACTCATCACTCTGCAAAGTAGCTACCGCTGCATATAGTTTTATATAACGCTGAACATAGAGCTTTGTATCACCGGATATAGACCTATATGTAAAAGACGGAGGCTACTATGATAAAATAAGCTTCCGTCTTTTAAAAGGCAATGTATCTATTATTATTTCCGCTCCAGCGGATGTCCTCATCCGCTGGCTGCGAGTATAAGCATCTCCAGATGCGAGAAGCCGATTCTGTTTGACAGGATTACAAATCCCTATACTAAATTACGGCGGATAGACATATCCGCCGTGACAGAACAAATGTATGAAGTTTTCATAAAACAAGCAAAGAATTGGAAGAAAAAACAGATGCCGCCCATGGGGCTTTCAAACCCACCTACCAGGAACGGCTTCTGCTGGTGACCAGGAGCGTACTTTGCTGGTGACCAGGAGCGGCCGTTCCTGCTCGGAGGAAAGTACGCTCTTGGTCGGAGGAGCTTAATATACTGGTCGGAGGAGCTTAATGCGCTGGTCGGAGGAGCTTAATGCGCTGGTCGGGACGGTTTAGACACAAAGAAACTATACTGAAAATCAACGGTTTAATTTTATTTAACCAAAAATACAGCATCACAACTTATTCTATTTTTCACTAAATTTACCTCTGAAAATGTATCATGCAGAAGGATACTTAGAGCTTCTGCCAACCCTAAAAAAGAAGGAAAAACATGTCAAAAGTGTATGCAGACCAAGTGGCCAAGGCACAGTTTCTTGTAGCCGGATTGAAAAAGAATTTCGAGCTGGTAAGTCCACGAGGTATCAGCAAAGAACAAATCGAAAGACTGGAAGCTGCAGCTAAAGAAGCGGCTGAGATGAATCAGGAAGTGGAAGCGCTCCGCGAAGAAGTACGCATGAAAGCGGCAAGTGCCAACAAGAAACTAACCGAAGTGAAAAACGGGATGACCAACGCCAAGCAGATTGTCAAGCGTTGCTTCGAACAGGAAAGATGGATTGACTTCGGAGTGACTGACAAGCGATAACGTAGGAGTTTCCGAATATTTCATCCGCAGATAATGCAGATAACGCAGAATCCTTTTTTCAAAGTAAAGAGGGAGCCGCGTCATCCGCGCAATCTGCGGATGGATAGTAAATGACGACAAGACCTTTTGTTACAACACATCAACCAAGCGATGCATCTTCATGCTGTTCGAGCCTTTTATCAGTATGTAACACCCCTCAGGGCGATTTTCTGACAACACATTCTTCAAGGCCTCCATATCGGGGTAATGTTCAAACTCCGCATGAACCTCAGCAAACTCCGGCCCCACCAATACGATGCGTTCAAAGTCGCATTGACGCAAATGTTCCACCACCTTGCGATGCTCTTCACGACTTCCTTCGCCCAGCTCCTTCATGTCGCCCAGCAACACGATTTTATGAGGCACCTCCATCAGGCGGAAATTCTCAATGGCCGCCATCATGCTGGTAGGGTTGGCGTTATAGGCATCCACCACCAATTGATTGAAAGGCGTTTCCGTCAATTGTGAACGGTTGTTGGTCGGCACATAGCCTCCGATAGCATCGCACACATCCGCCACCGAAACTCCGAACGTACGGCCTACCGCCACCGCAGCCATTGCATTGGTCAGATTATAGGAGCCTATCAAATGAGTGTCTACCCTACCCCCACCTTCATTGGAAGTCCATTCGAAAGACAGGAAAGGGCTGCACGACAAGAGTTTCCCTTCAAACGCAGCTCCCGTACCGGGAGAAGCCGCATAGAAAACAGGCGACAGACGTCTTTCCTGCTGCATCTCCATCAGATGCGGATTGGCCGCATCCACAAAGGCTTCGTTCCGTTCGCGTCCATCCAGAAAGTCATACAATTCGCCCTTGGTTTTCTTCACGCCTTCAAAAGAGCCGAACCCTTCCAGATGCGCCTTCCCTACATTGGTAATCAACCCCGCATCGGGCATGACAATGTTCACCAGCGTACGGATTTCACCCGGGTGATTCGCCCCCATCTCGACAACCGCCACTTCGTGTTCCTCCGTCAAGCGAAGCAGCGTAAGAGGAACTCCGATGTGATTGTTCAGATTGCCTTGCGTATAGAGCACCTTGTACTTCTTCTGCAACACCGTCGCTATCAGTTCCTTGGTTGTTGTCTTGCCATTGGTGCCTGTAATGCCCAGCACCTTCAGCTGCTTCATGGCGCAACGATGGTAGTTGGCCAACTGTTGCAATGTCTTCAGGCAATCGTCCACCAACAAGATGCGCGGTTCGTCCGCAGCGGCATATTCCGGTTCATCCACCACCGCATAGCGGCAGCCCTCCTCCAAAGCCTGACGGGCAAAGGCATTTCCGTTGAAGCGGTCACCCTTCAATGCTATGAACATGGAGCCTTCGGGGCAATTCCGGCTGTCGGTAGTTACCGACGTACATTCCTTAAAGTATTTGTATAACGTTTCGATTTCCATTCTTTTTATGACATTCATGATACATTGGGACAAATATAGCAGAAAAAACACTCTTGAAACAACAAAAGTCCAGAATTCTGCCTATATTTGTCATATCGAAACAATCCAGACAACCACGATGCAGAAACACCAACCGTCATACATCAACGTGAAGGGGCAGCTGATGGACCTTTCCCAACCTCGGGTCATGGGCATCCTGAACCTTACCCCCGACTCGTTCTATGCATCCAGCAGAAAACAGACGGAAGCCGACATCATCGGGCGATGCCGTCAAATGCTGGAAGAAGGGGCGGACATCCTAGATATCGGTGCCTGCTCGACACGTCCCGGAAGTTGCTCGACCAGCATCGAGGAAGAAACCGAACGGTTGCGTTATGGCTTGCAGATTATAAACAAGCATTTCCCTGAGGCCATCCTCTCCATCGACACCTTCCGCACCGATGTTGCCCGAATGTGCGTAGAAGAATATGGAGCCGCCATCGTGAACGACATATCGGCCGGCGAACTGGACGGACAGATGCTTGCCTACATCGCCCGAGCGGGAGTGCCCTATGTGTTGACACATATGCAAGGAACTCCTACAGATATGCAGCAGGCTCCCCACTACGACCATCTGTTGAAAGAAGTGTTCTATTACTTCTCACAGAAAGTACAGCAATTGCGCGACCTGGGTGCCAAGGACATCGTGCTTGACCCCGGATTCGGATTCGGGAAGACGGTGGAACACAACTATTGTCTGATGAACCACTTGGAGGAATTCAGCATCTTCCAACTTCCCATATTGGTAGGAGTATCACGAAAATCCATGATATACAAGCCGTTGGGATGCCAGCCCGAAGAGGCGCTGAACGGAACGACCGTCCTTCACACCGCCGCCCTGCTGAAGGGTGCCGCCATTCTGAGAGTACACGACGTGAAAGCCGCCCGTGAAGCCATCCAAATAGTAACCTTAATGAAAGCGCAATCCGCTTTCCAACCCTAAAACCCATCAAATATGTTCATCGAATTCGGCATCAAAGACTTCATAGACATTCTGTTAGTGGCCTATCTGCTCTATCAGACCTATCGGCTGATGAAAGACTCCGGTTCCATCAATATCTTTACAGGCATTCTGGTATTCATCGGCTGCTGGTTGATTGTATCGCAAGTGCTCGAGATGCGGTTGCTCGGAAGTATCTTCGACAAATTGGTCAGTGTCGGTACATTGGCCATCATCATACTTTTCCAGGATGAAATCCGCAAGTTCCTGCTCACCTTAGGTTCACACAAACAGTTGGGAAGCCTCTTCCGGTTCTTTACCAAGAACAAGCAGGAGCAGTCCGAAAAAGCCGACATCATGCCTGTCGTCATGGCTTGTCTGAGCATGAGCAAAGGAAAGGTGGGCGCACTGATTGTATTTGAAAAGTCCATGCCGTTGAACGACATCATCCAAACCGGCGAGGTTATCCATGCCGACATCAACCAACGCCTCATCGAAAACATCTTCTTCAAGAACAGTCCGTTGCACGACGGAGCCATGGTCATCCGTCACAAACGAATCGAAGCGGCCGGCTGCATCCTCCCCGTATCACACGACTTGAGCATCCCGAAAGATTTGGGCTTGCGCCATCGGGCGGCTCTCGGCATCTCGCAAGAGACAGACGCCTTGGCCATCATTGTTTCTGAAGAAACCGGAGGTATATCCGCCGCTTATAAAGGTCAGTTCCACTTGCGCCTTACCGCCGAGGAACTGGAACGTCTGTTGACCAAGGAAGACTAGTTCAGCATCAAGCTCATGAACGGATGTTCCGGCTCAAGCAGCATTGTTGCCAATTCATCCATTGTATATTCCCGATAGACCTTATCCGGGTGTTGTCCTTGTATGCAACGACCGCCCTCGACTTGGTAATAACCTACATTTTGGGGGACTGATTCATCTTCCACTATTCGAATTGCCAACTTATCATCAGGATGGCAGATAGCCCATACATCCAACAAAACTTTCAGATTGATTATCCGAACCATCCCCAAACAAGGGCTGTCATTCGAAGCTGGGTGCAAGCAATCCACTTCATCCGTTGCAAACACCTGTGCAGCCGCACGGAGCAACTCAAGACGAATGACTTCCTCCTTAACCAACAGTTCTTTGATGGTAACGTGCGCATCTTCCAACACGCCCAAAGCCATGCCGCATATTTCTCCTTCCTGACGGGCTACCAACAAACGGCCATTCCCCAAACGTAAATCGGCTATTATCGCACGAAAGTCATCCCAGGAATGCTGTACGCAACACGGACGAAGGGCCATCATCTCTGCAAAGAACCGGTATTGTTCTTCCCGCTGTGCAATATCGTCAATTTCATCCTGCACATGACAGAGAGGTACCGCCTTGTCACCATTTGCCTTTACCGATGTAACCCCGTAATGAAACGTCGGGACATAACCCGAACGAGCATAATACTGGAACAGCCATTCTTCTGCAGGTATCAGCAAGGACAGCACTACCCCATCGGCATACATCCGACGATGTGTCTCATCCAGCAAATGCCGCATCACCCCTTGTCCCCGCCAATCGGGATGAGTACATGCACCGGAGACATACGAAGCACGAACCGTCGTTCCGCACAAAGTCATCGTATAAGGAAGCGTCTGCAAAGCCGCAACCATCTTCCCGTTTTCACGGACACACCTATTCACTTCATTCCGGTAACGCATACTGAAATACAGGTCCATGAACTCTTCTGAATCTTCAAAGCAGAGTTTCCACAATGCTCTTACCTCCTCCTTGGCATTCATACAGATTCTGCAATGTATTTTTCGAGTAACAAATAAGGTTGATAGGACAATTTGGCCTTACGAAGTCCCGGCAAACCCAAGTCCTCTTCCCTATTTACATAGAGGTAATTGAGAGCTATACGATTGGCATACTCATAGTTTATCATTGCATAAGCGCCTTCGTAATTGGTATCGGCCTTCTCTACACAGACATTCCATGTGTCATGATTGATAGGGGTACCATAAGTAAAGGCCACCAGCCTCCCGTCCACCGTCAAGATTCCCCCTTGAATATCCAGTTCATCCATGTGGGTCAGCGCATACGTCATCGAACGTTTTTCAGCCTCCAAGGCCCGTTCCATTCCTTCTCCATTCTGCATCCTCCACTCATCAGCCAGTTTCAAGCATTCCGGCACTTGCTCTCTTGTCAGTTCTTTATATTCATATTGGGGATATTCCTTTCTGAACCGATTCAGGTGATTCCGCTTGGCCTGAAGTTTCTTGCCGGCCAGCGAGGCCAGGCTTTCCCTCAGATAGATATAATCGTAATAATCGCGATTTTCCTTGAACACAAATGCGTCAGGCAGCATTTCCTCCATTTGCGTACGCATTCCATAGGAGATTCCCTGCATTTTGAATGGGGCGTTCATGCTTGACGCATCCTCCAGCAACGCTTTCAATACCGGAAGTACATCACCCACACCTACAGGCATCAGATAGGTCAATTCCGAACCGGCATAAAAACGTAATACCAAGAAACCATCCATCACCGCATATTGTGTGTGATAGAGAAACCACCAGCTACAGAGGTTCGCAAACGAAAGGTCGCAATTCTGCCATTGGCTATGCGCAGTAAACGAACGGATAATATCTTTGTCCGCCAATGTTATATCCTTGAAGTCCAACATCATTCTGTATTGAAATAAACCGATAAACACACCTTCATAAGCCTTAATTATGAGGTGTAACAAGACAAAGTTAAAACAATCCCTCCGTACGTTGTTCAATAACATAGATTTTTTATGTACTTTTATTTAAAATATTATCGGTTTTGCAATGTTGATATAGCAATTTTACCTAATTTTGCATAGTGAAAAGACCCTATTAAGATTTAAAACTTAAAATTACAATATACTATGAGTTTAATGAATCAAATCGTAGAACGTGCAAAAGCAAACAAGCAACGCATCGTTCTCCCTGAAGGTACTGAAGAACGTACATTGAAGGCAGCTAACCAACTTTTGGCAGACGAAGTGGCAGACCTTATCCTGATTGGTAACCCGGACGAAATCATGGGCTTGGCCAAGGAATGGGGATTGGAGCACATCGGCAAGGCAACCATCATCGACCCGGAAAACCATCCGAAGAAGGAAGAATATGCAGAACTTCTCTGCGAACTCCGCAAGAAGAAAGGCATGACTATCGAAGAAGCCCGCAAATTAGTGGTTAATCCATTGTACTTGGGTTGCTTGATTATCAAAGCCGGCGACGCTGACGGTCAGTTGGCTGGTGCCAAGAATACTACCGGTGACGTGCTCCGTCCAGCATTGCAAATCATCAAGACTACTCCGGGCATCACTTGCGTATCAGGCGGTATGCTGTTGTTGACTCAGGCTCCTGAATGTGGTGAAAACGGTGTATTGTTCGTAGGCGACGTGGCTGTTACTCCGATGCCGGATGCCAACCAATTGGCTCAGATTGCCGTATGTACCGCTCAGACAGCCAAAGCCGTGGCAGGTCTCGACCCACGTGTAGCGATGTTGAGCTTCTCTACCAAGGGTTCGGCCAAGCACGAAGTGGTGGACAAGGTGACTGAAGCTTTGGCTATCGCTAAGGAAATGGCTCCTGAATTGAAGATTGAAGGTGAACTTCAGGCAGATGCTGCATTGGTTCCACGCATCGGTCAGAGCAAGGCTCCGGGTTCTGAAATCGCAGGTTATGCCAACGTATTGGTATTCCCATGCTTGGAAGTAGGCAACATCGCTTATAAGTTGGTAGAACGTTTGGGTCACGCTACAGCTATCGGTCCTGTGCTCCAAGGTATCGCCCGTCCGGTGAACGACCTTTCTCGCGGTTGCTCCATCGACGACATTTACAACATGGTAGCGATCACTGCCAACCAGGCCATTGCCGCCAAGAAATAATAAAAACAAACCCGTTAACACAACGTGTCATTCTGAACGTAGTGAAGAATCTGAATATATCAACTATCGCTATTCAGATCCTTCGCTTCGCTCAGGATGACAAAAAAAAGAATATAGAATTATGAAGATTTTGGTTCTCAATTGCGGTAGTTCTTCTATCAAATACAAATTGTTTGACATGACTACCAAGGAAGTGATGGCTCAAGGTGGTATCGAAAAGATTGGTCTGCCCGGCTCATTCCTTAAACTCACCTTACCTAACGGAGAAAAGAAGATTCTCGAAAAGGACATTCCCGAACATACTGCTGGGATTGACTTTATCCTCAATACATTGGTAAGCAAAGAATATGGCGCCATCCAATCATTGGACGAAATCAACGCTGTAGGTCACCGTATGGTACATGGTGGTGAAAAGTTCGCCAAGTCCGTGTTGATTGATCAGGAAGTGCTGGACACCTTCATTGCCTGCAACGATTTGGCTCCTTTGCACAACCCGGCCAACCTGAAAGGCGTGAATGCCGTTACCGCTATTCTGCCTAACGTTCCTCAAGTGGGCGTATTTGACACCGCTTTCCATCAGACTATGCCAGATTACGCATACATGTATGCCGTACCTTATGAACTTTACAAGAAGCATGGCGTACGTCGCTATGGTTTCCACGGAACATCCCATCGTTACGTTTCAAAACGCGTTTGCGAATATTTGAACATACCTGTTGAAGGCACAAAGATCATCACTTGCCACGTAGGTAATGGTGGTTCTATCTCAGCTATCAAGGACGGTAAGTGCATCGATACCAGCATGGGGCTCACTCCATTGGAAGGCTTGATGATGGGTACCCGTTCAGGCGACATTGACGGTGGTGCTGTAACCTACATCATGGAAAAGGAAGGCTTGGACGCAACCGGTATATCCAATCTGCTCAACAAGAAGAGTGGCGTGATGGGAATCTTTGAAAAGTCAAGCGACATGCGCGACTTGGAAAATGCTGTCAAGGAAGGCGACGAACGCGCTTTGTTGGCCGAAAACATGTATTTCTACCGCATCAAGAAATACATCGGAGCATACGCAGCTGCTTTAGGCGGTGTAGATGTCATTGTATTTACCGGTGGTGTGGGTGAAAACCAATCTTCTGCACGCTGGGGAGCATGCTCCGGTTTGGAATACATGGGTGTAAAGCTTGACACAGAAAAGAACAAGGTACGCGGTGAAGAAGCGATCATCTCTACAGACGATTCAAAGGTGAAGGTTGTAGTTATCCCGACCGATGAAGAATTGATGATTGCAAGCGACACAATGGACATCTTGAGCGCTAAGTAATCTGAAACTCATTATAATGAAAGGCTGCCGTGCCAAGCTTGCATGGCGGCCTTTTTTTGCCTCCGTCAAAAAACAAGAAACATGAAAGAAGTCAATCCCCAAGAAACTAGCCGAGCAAGTGCCTTCGAGTTATGGATGAGTTCACCAATGCCCATGGTGACACTTACCAAGACAATCAACATTACCCGTGCCTATAAAGCAAGCAAAAACAAACGCATCAAACTAAACGCCCTTCTATGTTGGTGTATCGGCAAAGCAGCCTGTCAAGTGGAAGAATTTTACATGCTGCCCGTTGGAGGCAAGATGTACCAATTCGATAGCATCGCCATCAATGTCATCGTCAACAACAAGAAAGGCGGTATCAGCTCATGCGACATCCCCTACACCAATGACTTCAATCGTTTCTATGAAGATTACATCAGATTGACACAATCCGTTTCGGAGTCATGTGAAAGCTCTTTCATCGAAGATGCGATGATTATCGGTACCTCGGCAGTAGTAGCAACCGAGCTCGATTGCATTGTCAACCAATACACCGACAAGTTTCTCAACCCGATGGTAATGTGGGGAAAGTATCGTCAATCGTGGTTCAAGACTACCTTACCCATCTCGTTCCAATTTCATCATGTACAGATGGATGGAGGTCATGGAGCCCTGTTCTTGGATATTCTTCAAAAGGAAATGAAAAAGCTGAAATTATAACGTATCGGCAAGGACTATCAAAAGACGCAATGGCAACGAAAGCCAAACTTTCCAGCAATGGATATTTGAGCAAGCTACTTACCAATCTTGTAAATTGTGATTTCATCAGTAGCTTCCAAGTTTATTTTCTTTTTAGGTACTTCTCAAATTCATCAATATTCAAGCCCTCACTTTTCACTACAATTATATGGTTCTTATCCGTAAGGAAACAAGTTGGTGTAGCTTGACATCCGTACTTAATTCTTATCGGACTTGCATCTAACTTGAAATCGGAAACGAATGCATAATCATTACCTACATAATGTTCTTTCACTGATTTCAAATCTTCGATTGAACTACTTGGCCAATAGAGTACAATCTCCAAATCCTCACGATTTGTCTGTTTATACAACGTCTTCAAGTATTCACGTCCTTCATCGCCCATACATCCTAAACCTCCATACAACAAAAGAATTTGCTTCCCTTTCAACTGATTCCAGTCAAATTCAACATTCTCTTCTGTTACGCAAGGGAATGGAACAAGAGTACTTCCTACCGAAAGCTGTTCCGTATCCAAATGAGCCTTTATATTCAGCCCCATTTTTGATTTTTGCATATCATAAGACAAAGAAGCAAGCACTTGGCGCAAAGTATCTTTGTCTATATAATTACGAGTCATAAACAATCGGGCTAAACCACTTGGAGTTGAAGCATACTTAAAAGCTAATGCAATATTTTTACGATTAGCCTCTTCAATCATAGCATTATATATATCTATAATACTATCTTTACTCTCTGGTTGGTTTTCTAAAAGGGAAAACAAATTTTCTGTTTCATTATTGAATGTTATCCACAAAAGACTATCTTCGTGCAAATAATTTTCTTCCGTAAGTGCTTCGTCACTCACTTTGGAATTGCAAGACAACATAAGCAAAAGACTTAGACCTAGGGACATCTTTAAAGTTAACCTTCTCATTATTAATGACATTAGATGTTTAAGAAAACAAAAGTATGTATTTTACGGCTGGCTCTCCCCTTCAATGAACTGCTCCAGGAACATATTCTCGCCATCGAAAACAGCATACGAGAATTCATGAATCCAATCACCCAGGATAAGGATACGAGCAGTGCGGCTCAACATCAAGTCGAGCATGATGTGACGATGCCCATAGATAAAGAAATTGATGTCGGGATGTGTCTTGAGATAATCCTTGGTATAAAGTATCAAAGGTTCCTCCTTTTCCCCCATATATTCCGGTTCGCGACCATTCTCACGTTTCAAGCGGCTATGCTTGGCCCATGTCAAACCGAAATCCACACTCCAACGGGGATGAAGCATCGAGAAAAGGCGTTGCAACGTCTTGCTATGGAACATGGTACGAATCAGCTTGAACTTCCAGTCGTTATCACCCAACCCGTCACCATGAGCCAAGTAGAATTCCTTGCCATAAATTTCGCAAGTGGTAGGTTCACGATGGATAATGACACCACACTCCTTTTCCAGATAATCGCCACACCAAATGTCGTGGTTACCGATAAAGAAATGTACTTCCACGCCCATATCAGTCAGCTCGGAAATCTTACCTAAGAAACGAGTGCACCCCTTCGGCACCACCATTTTGAACTCATACCAGAAGTCAAACATATCCCCCAAAAGATAGACTGCTGAGGCCTTGTCCTTGATACTATCAAGGAAATTCACCAATCGGCGTTCCTGCGTACGGGCATGAGGGATAGCACGCGACCCTAAATGAGCATCCGATAAAAAATAGACATTCTTCATAGTGCAGGGAGTTGTTTGATTCTTTCTACAAAAAGCCCAGATCCAATTTGGCCTCTTCACTCATCATCTCCTTATCCCATTCCGGTTCAAAAACCAAGTTAACCGTAGTCTGGGTGACTCCTTCAACTGACTCAATCTTCTGACGGACATCCTCCATGATGAAATCAGCTGCCGGACAGTTGGGAGCGGTTAGCGTCATGTCAATAACGGCCTCCCCATCATCCTGCAAGTCAATTTTATAGATTAAGCCCAAGTCGTATACGTTCACTGGAATCTCCGGATCAAATACGGTCTTGAGCATGGCAATGATTCTTTCTTCTATTTGTAAACGTGCTACTGCATCCATTGTCTTCCTGATTTTATTCTGCAAATATACAATTTGTTTGCGACTTTATTCCCTTTCACTCCAATTTACATCCTACCCTCATCCGCATAACTGTAAAAACATCCATCCGTCAGAATAACATGATCGACCAACCGGATGTTCATAATCTGACAGGCTTGACGAAGCTGTTCCGTCAACCGGTCATCCTCCCTGCTTGGATGAATGTTTCCTGAAGGATGATTGTGACAAAGAGCGATGGCGGAAGCACGTTTCAAAAGAGTTTCATGCAAAATACAGCGCACATCTACCGCTGTAGCCGAAAGACCACCGGTACTGACTCTTACCTTATCAATTACCTTAGAAGCCTGGTTCAAAAGCAACAACCAACATTCTTCTGTAGGCAAATCGCACATCAGAGGATAGAAACATTCGTAAACGTCCTTGGAACTGACAATGCTCAATCGTTCGCGAATATCCTCTTCCTTACGGCGTTTGCCCAATTCCGAAGCCGCTAAAATAGTGATTGCCTTAGCGGGACCAATACCCTTAAACCGACAAAGTTCATCAACGGAAGCCTTACCAAGCTCATTCAAATTATTATGATACTCGGCCAACACCTTCCGCATCAGTTCGACTGCCGAATCTTCCGTATTCCCCGAACCAATTAAAATGGCCAACAATTCAGCATTAGAAAGAGACGATACTCCATGCATCATCATCTTCTCGCGCGGGCGGTCTTCTTCCGCCCATTGGTTGATATTCAGTTTGTCGTTCATTACTTATAGAAATTCTTTTCAAAGGCTGCAAATTCGTCCTTTCCACAGATGCACCGTCTCCACCAAGCAAGCAGGAAACCAGAGCCATACCCCATCAATTGGACAAAAGAAGCCCCAATACTTAAACAAGCTACTTTAAAAGATTTATTTCGAACAAAAGAATCTATGAATATCAACAAGGAGTATGCCAAAAGAGGAGCAAGCGCTCCCAAGACAGCCATTACCCCCAGAAATACGCCTACATACAACATACTGGGATCATCAACTACGTCAGCATAAATCCCATACCCATTGGAAACAATCAAGCCCAAGCCTACTACAAACAATAGGCACAAGAGCAAGACACCCAAAGTAAACACCGCCGGCAGCATATGTACCAGTTTCAATGAATCAGGATACTTTTTATAGAGGTTGATACGGGCAATTCCGGAATTATGAACCTGTTTGAAGAATTTTTTCAAATCCGTCCGGCGTTTATGCCACACCCACGCTTCAGGGAACAGCCGGCATCGATAACTGTTCTTAAAGATGCGGATACTGAAATCAATGTCTTCGCCGAAACGCATCTTCGAGAATCCGCCCAATGACTGGTAAACCGACTTTCGTACCCCCATATTGAAACTGCGAGGATAGAATTTGTCCAATTTCTTCTTTCCGCCACGAATACCACCCGTAGTAAAAAAGGAAGTCATGGCATAGTTGATGGCCTTCTGTACATCAGTAAAGGAATCGTGGGCTCTGTCAGGTCCTCCAAAGGCATCGGTGTCCTCCTGTTGCAACTCTTTTTCCACCTCTTCCAGATAAGTGGCGGGCAAGATACAATCCGAATCGAGAATCAGCATGTATTCCCCTTGAGCCTGTTCTACCCCATAATTACGGGTTTGCCCCGGTCCTGAATTCGCCTTATTATAATAATGGACATCCAAGACCTTTTCGAATTTTTCGACCACTTCCTTACAGGGATCCGACGAACCATCCTCCACCACAATCACTTCGAAGTCGCGAAACGTCTGTCGTGTCAAGCTATCCAAAAGCTCGTCTACCTCGTCAGGACGATTATATACAGGTATGATAAATGAATATTTCATAATAGGTCCTCTTGACAGACAAAGGAATATAAAAAAGGCGGGACTTGCAACAAGTTCCGCCTTTTTTGTATCATCATTTGCTTATTAAGCCTTTACACGACCTACGTAAGAACCGTCACGTGTATCGATTTCGATGGTTTCACCTTCGTTGATGAACAAAGGAACACGTACTTCAGCACCTGATTCTACAGTTGCAGGCTTCAATGTATTGGTAGCTGTATCACCCTTCAAGCCCGGTTCTGTATAAGTAATCTTCAGCTGAACCTTAACAGGAAGTTCACCATAAAGGATTGTTTCTGTAGAAGCGTCAGATACTACGTCGATAACCATACCTTCAATCAAGAAATCAACACCTGTAATGAGTTCCTTACCGATGGGCACTTGGTCAAAAGTTTCCTGGTTCATGAAGATATAGTCAGAACCTTCCATATAAAGGAATTGGTACGGACGACGTTCTACACGTACATCTTCCAATTTTTCACCGATATTGAAACGACGTTCCAACACGTAACCGTTTACCACATCTTTCAACTTTGTACGCATGAAGGTGTTACCCTTACCTGGCTTTACATGCAGGAAGTCAATACAGAAATACAATTTGCCGTCCATACGGATAGCTGTTCCAATCTTAATGTCTTGAGCGTTTATCATACTTTTTTTCGCTTATATTTAATTATTATTTCACATTTATTCTTGATTTCGGGTGCAAAAGTAATGTAAATCAGCAAAAAACGCAAAAAGAAATGAGTAAATTTTGCCGCATCCCTTTGTTTATTTGAAAAAAGTCACTAATTTTGCAGCCCGTTACGGAGTGAATTGACAACTCAAGAATAATAACATAAAACAGTATATACAATGAAAAGAACATTCCAACCCTCTAACAGAAAGAGAAAGAACAAACACGGATTCCGTGAAAGAATGGCAACCGCTAACGGCCGTCGCGTTTTGGCAAGCCGTCGTGCTAAGGGTCGCAAGAAATTAACTGTATCTGACGAATACAACGGAACTAAGAAATAATCCGTTCAGACAGATAATCGATTAAAGTGGATGAGTCCTAGAGATTCATCCACTTCTTTTTTGTACGTATGCGGATTACACCGAATGAGTTCATTCAAACATTGTACCAAAAACCAAGTAATTCCGTGTAATACATGACTATTTTTGATATTAATCAAAAAAAACATCGTATCTTTGAAACCAAATAAATTGATTGGACATGATTTCGCTGAAAGAATTCTTCTCATTCAAAAGCAACCGCTTCTTCTGGCTGAATCTGATAGCCATGGTTGCCGTAGTAATCGCCTCCATTTTCGGTGTTTTGGAATGGCTTGACAGTTATACCCGCCACGGAGAATCCATTCTGGTTCCCAATGTCAAGGGACTTCCTCTACAACAGGCCAAAGAAGAAATGATACAAAAAGACCTCGAAGTATTGGTCGTTGATTCAAACTATGTAAAAGAAATGCCGGCCGGCTCGGTATTGGAACAAAATCCTGATGGAGACTCCAAAGTCAAGAAGGGAAGGACCGTCTATCTCATCATCAACACCAACAGTATACCTAAAGTTACGATTCCCGACATCATAGACAACAGTTCATACCGACAAGCGGAAGCCCGTTTGCGCGCACTCGGTTTCAAGATGACCGAGCCCGAATTGATTGAAGGCGAAAAAGACTGGGTGTATGCTGTAGAATATAACGGAAAGAATCTTTCTGCCGGCGACAAGATTCCTCGCGAATCGGTTCTCACCCTTCGTATTGGAGCTGGAGAAGACGGATTGGAGAACGACTCCATACAAGCGTCATTACCAGCCAACCAACCCAAAGATGACAAACCCACCATCGACAAGTCCTGGTTCTAATTATGCAAGAATTCATAGACGACATAGATGACAATCTGGACGATCTTGAACCGATAGTCGACAATCCTGCAGAGCTCTACGAACACTTCCGAGTGGTAGTGGACAAAGGACAAAAGCAGGTGCGTATAGACAAATACCTGTTCGAACGGTTGGTCAACTCATCACGCAACCGCATCCAGAAAGCAGCCGATGCCGGTTTTGTCATGGCCAATGGGAAACCAGTAAAGAGCAGCTACAAGGTAAAGCCCAATGATGTGCTCACCTTGATGCTTGACCGCCCGCGCTACGAAAACGACATCATTCCTGAAGACATTCCATTGAACGTCGTATATGAAGACGATGACTTGATGGTAATCAACAAGCCGGCAGGACTCGTGGTACACCCGGGATGCGGGAATTATCACGGCACACTGGTCAATGCCATAGCCTGGCATTTGAAGGATAACCCCAAATACGACCCCAATGACCCACAAGTAGGATTGGTTCATCGCATTGATAAAGATACATCGGGATTGTTGGTGGTCGCCAAAACTCCCGACGCCAAGACGCACCTGGGCCTGCAATTCTTCAACAAGACTACCAAACGCAAATATAACGCCGTAGTATGGGGAACCGTAGAAAAAGACGAAGGTACCATTGAAGGAAACATCGGCCGTAATCCCAAAGACAGGATGCAGATGGCCGTATTGAGCGACCCTACCCAGGGAAAGCATGCCGTTACCCACTACAAGGTATTGGAAAGATTGGGTTATGTCACTTTAGTGGAATGTGTATTGGAGACAGGACGTACCCACCAGATACGTGTCCACATGAAACATATCGGCCATACCTTGTTCAATGACGAGCGATATGGCGGTCATGAAATTCTGAAAGGAACTCACTTTAGCAAATATAAACAATTCGTAAACAACTGTTTCGACACTTGCCCCCGTCAGGCACTTCATGCCATGACGTTGGGCTTTGTGCATCCTCGTACCGGCGAAGAGATGTTCTTCACTTCTCCCCTTGCCGACGACATGGTGCAACTGATAGACAAGTGGCGAAGCTACATCAGTAACAGAGAAGTATGAAAAAACGTACCATAGCCATCGTAGCCGGTGGAGACTCCAGCGAACTTGTAGTCTCTCTGCGTAGTGCCCAAGGAATCTATTCCTTCATTGACAAGGAAAGATATAATCTCTATATTGTAGAAATGGAAGGCAAGCGTTGGGAAGTAGTATTGCCCGACGGAAACAAGACTCCCATCGACCGCAACGATTTCAGTTTCGTAGAAAACGGAGAAAAGAAGAGCTTCGATTTTGCCTATATCACCATCCATGGCACACCGGGCGAAAACGGTATCTTGCAAGGCTATTTCGATTTGATAGGTATGCCCTACTCCAGCTGCAACGTATTGGTATCGGCCATCACCTTCAACAAGTTCACCTGCAACCAATACCTGAAGGGGTTCGGCATCCGTGTTTCTGAATCAATGATTCTCCGCAAAGGTTTTGAGATTCTTGACGAAGAAGTAATCAACAAAGTAGGATTGCCCTGCTTCATCAAGCCCAATGCCGGTGGTTCCAGCTTTGGAGTAACCAAGGTCAAGACCAAGGAAGACATACAGCCCGCCATCGAAAAGGCTTTTGGCGAAAGCGACGAAGTGATGATAGAAGCCTTCATGAAAGGTACGGAAATCACTTGCGGATGCTACAAGACCAAGGACAAGGAAGTGGTATTCCCCATTACCGAAGTGGTGACCGGCAACGAATTCTTTGACTACGATGCCAAGTACAACGGCCAGGTAGAGGAAATTACTCCGGCACGCATCCCAGAAGAAACCGCCGAACGGGTACGTCTGCTCACTTCGGCCATCTATGACATCTTGGGTTGTTCGGGCATCATCCGCATCGACTACATCATTACCGAAGGCGAAAAGGTGAACCTGCTCGAAATCAATACCACTCCGGGCATGACGGCCACCAGCTTCATTCCCCAGCAGGTACGTGCCGCCGGTCTCGACATCAAGGATGTGATGACCGATATCATTGAAGACCATTTCAACTAACTTTTAAATAGAAGAGCTATGAACATACCTGCTGAATTTGACGAAATTCGTCCGTATGCTCCCGAAGAGCTTCCACAAGTGTATGAGGAACTGATTGCCGACCCTATGTTTCAGGCAGTAGTGGCACAAGTGATGCCGGGCATTCCTTTTGACATGTTGGCCGCCCAGATGCGCCAATGCAAGACCAATCTGGATTTCCAGAAAGCTTTCTTTTACAAGTTGTTGAAAGAACTGGTGCAGAAATGCGCCAAAGGGATTGACTTCGATTGTTCGGCCATTCAGGACAAAGCTAACCACTATACCTTCATTTCCAACCACCGCGACATCATTCTGGACGCCGCCTTCCTCGATGTACTATTGGTGGACGAGGGGATGAATACCGTAGAAATCGCCATTGGCGACAACCTGCTCATCTATCCTTGGATCAAGAAAGTGGTACGCATCAACAAGTCGTTCATCGTCAAGCGCGGATTGAGCCTGCGCGAGCAACTCCAATCTTCTATCCTCATGTCGAAGTACATGCACTTCGCCGCTACGGAAAAGAAAGAGAATATCTGGATTGCCCAGCGACAGGGACGTGCCAAGGATTCGAACGACCGCACCCAAGACAGCATTCTGAAAATGATGACCATGGCTGGCGAAGGCGACATCATCGACCGTCTGAAAGAGATGAACATCGTGCCGCTTGCCTTATCTTATGAATATGACCCTTGCGACTATCTGAAAGCCCAGGAAGCCCAGCAGAAACGGGACGACGAAAACTTCAAGAAGAGTCCGCAGGACGACCTCATCAACATGCAGACCGGACTCTACGGATACAAAGGAGCCATTCATTTCCAAACCGCAGCCTGCATCAATGACGAATTGGAAGAAATCCGTTCACGTAACTTGCCGAAGACAGAAGTCTACACCGTCATCGCCGAATTGATAGACAAGTATATCCATCAGAACTACCGCCTCTATCCGGGCAACTACATAGCGCATGACCTATTATATAATAAGGTAGAGTTTGCCGACAAATACACAACCGAAGAGAAGGCAATCTTCAACCAATACATCGATGGTCAGTTGGCTAAAATCAGCATACCCGACAAAGATGAAGCCTTCTTGCGCGAATGCATTTGGGCCATGTATGCCAATCCCGTCACCAACCATCTGAAAGCCATCAACGGATGAAGCAATGTAGAATGATAATATCTCTCTTCTTCGCCACATTCCTGCTATGGGCCTGTGGCGAAGAAGATGAGTATACCTACCCCGACCTCGTAACCGAAATGGCGTGTCTGCAAACGGACGCCGAAGGGAAAGGATACCAATTGCTTACCGACCAAGGGCAAGTTTGGTACATCCCC
Source organism: Bacteroidaceae bacterium (assembly GCA_017503235.1). Taxonomy (GTDB): domain Bacteria; phylum Bacteroidota; class Bacteroidia; order Bacteroidales; family Bacteroidaceae; genus Phocaeicola. The sequence goes on from JAFVTL010000049.1 coordinate 20,864, forward strand.
GAGCAACAGCAACCGCTCAAGCTGACCCCCGATTCCACCTATCGGGTATTAAGCCGATATGCCCCTGCCGGTTCTTCCAACGGAAAACAGGAAGCGGACATCTACCAACTCTTGTCAACTATCTCGCCTTTACCCCTGCCTGAATCAGATTACGAAAGCATCCATACCGACCCGGTAAGCATCCAAAGTATCTGGAGAAGCGGAGACTATCTGAACCTCATCCTGAAAGTGATGGTCAAGGAGGGAGAACACGAATTTTCCTTCATCGACAACGGGATTTTCACCGAAGAAGACGGGACACAGACACTCACTCTGACTCTTTACCACGACCGGAAAGAGGACGTCGAAGGCTTCTACCGCAAGGCGTACCTTTCAGTTCCATTGTGGCCTTATCAAAATCAATTAACCTCTGGCGACCTCATCACCTTCCGGTTAAACACTTACGAAGAAGGGATGACCGCCCGCACATTCAATTATTGACCTATGATCAAATCGCTTTACTTCATTCTGTTCGTCCTTCTCTTTTCGTCGGGCATGTGGGCATGCATCAGCAAGAACATCAAATACAAGAACCTCACTGCCGGCCAGTTTCAAGAACTGATTAACGACTCCAACGTCCAGTTAGTGGATGTACGAACCGCAACTGAATTCACGGAAGGACACATTCCGGGCAGCCTCAACATTGATGTGAAAGACGAAACAGGATTTCCTCTTGCCGTAGACGAAAGGTTGGATAAAGAGAAACCGGTAGCCGTCTATTGCCGTAGTGGACGCCGCAGCCGTCAGGCAGCCGATTTTCTGATTAAAAAAGGCTTCAAAAAGGTCTATAACCTCGACAAAGGCATCCTCAACTGGATAGAAGAAGGACGGGAGATTGAGCAAGCGGAGTAAATCCATCGGTCAGAATATGGAGAGGCTTCCAATAGATGAGGGACCCTACAAAGACAGTCCCCACAACACATACAAACTTCAAAGCGCAAAATAAAAAAAAGTTTGAAAAACATCTGTCAAAAGTGTCAGCACACCCTAACTCACTGACTACCAATACCAAATCCTGACTTTTTGCGCTGAATCATCAGCATTCAATGAATCAGCCACAGATGGATGAAAACACACTGGGAAAACGTTACTTTCTACCCCATAAAACTATGCTTTGCACCGACTAACTCAATGCTTTATTTCAATCTGCTGATTTTTCCAAATCAAAATAATCAACCAAAAGTATCAGGTCTTAACATTGTGAATCAACGTATTACACACAACTGACACTTTTGACAGATGTTTTTTTAACTTTTTTGCATTAACAAGGAGCTTGGCGATGATGATTAGAAAAGTACAAACATTCAACAAACATGTTTAATGACTTAGATGGGGCGAACAATACCATCCGAAACAGACGATTCCAATTGGCTACAAAAAAATAGGCAGGGAAAATCGATTCACCCCGCCTATTACTGATTGTATATCAACACGTTTCTTACAAGTTCTGCAGCATCCGCTTCAGGACAACCGTTGCTGAAATCTCACGATTGGCCGCTTCAGGAATAACCAACGAAGTAGGCGCTTCAATCACATCGTCAGTCACAATCATATTGCGACGAACTGGAAGGCAATGCATGAAATGTGCATTGTTGGTCACCGCCATGTGAGCGGCATCTACTGTCCAACTCATGTCCTTGCAAAGAATCTTTCCATAATCCTCAGGACGGGTAACACCCGGACAAGCCCAATTCTTGGCATAGATGAAATCGGCTCCTTCGAAAGCCTTCATCTGGTCATATTCTACCTTGGCACCACGAGCAAAAGCGGGGTCAAGTTCATAACCTTCGGGATGAGTAATCACAAAGTCCACATCGGCTTCGTTCATAAAATCAGCAAATGAATTAGGCACCGCTTGCGGCAAAGCCTTGGGATGAGGAGCCCAAGTAAGCACAACCTTGGGACGGTCTTTCTTCTTGTACTCTTCGATGGTAATCAAGTCGGCAAATGCCTGCAACGGATGTCCGGTAGCTGCTTCCATTGAGAAGACCGGTTTGCCGGAATATTGGATGAACTGGTTCAATATCTTTTCTGTGTAATCGTCTTCCCTATTTTGGAATTGGGCAAACGAGCGTACCCCGATGATGTCGCAATACGAAGCCATAACCGGGATGGCTTCCAACAAGTGTTCACTCTTGTCACCGTCCATAATCACGCCCCGTTCGGTTTCCAACTTCCACGCACCTTGATTCACATCGAGTACAATGACATCCATACCCAAGTTGCGGGCAGCCTTCTGCGTACTCAGACGCGTACGGAGACTATTGTTGAAGAATATCAGCAGACAAGTCTTGTGCTTGCCCAATGACTCATACTTATAACGGTCCTGCTTGATTTCGAACGCTTCATTCAAAGCGGTCTTCAAGTCACCTAAATCAAATACATTTCTGTAGTATCTCATAATAATCTATCTATTTTATTTCCTAATCTGTCCTTCACCCTCTATCACCCACTTATAGGTATTCAGTTCTTCCAAGCCCATCGGGCCACGAGCATGGAGTTTCTGTGTACTGATACCGATTTCGGCTCCCAAGCCAAATTCACCTCCGTCCGTAAATGAAGTGGGAACATTTACATAGACGCAAGCCGCATCCACAGCCTTTACAAAATAATCGGCCGCCACTTGGCTTTCAGTGACTATACATTCACTATGTCCGGAACCGTTCCTGCTAATGTGGGCAACCGCTTCTTCCAGGCTCTCCACCACTTTGATTGACATCTTATAATCGAGAAATTCCGTTCCATAGCTTTCTTCCGTAGCAGGTTGCAGCAATTCCTTGGGATAGACGTTTTCCAACATCCGATAAGATTCTGCATCTGCATAAATCCTAACATTGGAGGAAACCATATCCATACAGATAGCAGGAAGGTCCGCTACCCTATCGCGATGTATCAGCAAACAGTCCAATGCATTGCAGACACTGACACGACGAGTCTTGGCATTCTTCACAATGGCCTTCCCCTTCACTACATCAGCATCCTTGTCAAAGTAAGTGTGACAAACACCGGCACCTGTTTCAATGACAGGAATGGTGGCATTCTGTCGTACAAAATCAATCAATCCACGTCCGCCACGAGGAATCAGCAAATCTACATAACCCCGTGCGTTCAGCAATTCGCCCGTTGATTCATGATCGGCAGGAAGCAGCGCCACCAAATCCGACGTAAGTCCATAAGCCTCCAACACCCCATGAATTACTTCCACAATGGCACGGTTTGAAGAATCGGCGTCACTACCTCCTTTCAAAAGGCAGGCATTGCCCGACTTGAAGCAGAGGGAGAACACATCGAGTGTCACGTTAGGGCGAGCTTCGTAAATCATACCTATCACTCCAAAAGGCACGCTGACTTTCTTCAGCCGCATACCATTAGGGCGAACGGTGGTTCCCAACAAACGTCCAATGGGAGACGGCAACCGAGCTACGCTCCTTATTCCATCAGCTATCCCCTTGATACGTTCTTCCGTCAATTTCAAACGATCATACTTAGGGTTAGCTTCATCCATTCTTGCCAAGTCCTTGGCATTCTCTTTCAATATATGAATAGCCTTAGCTTCAGTAGCATCAGCTACCGCACAGAGCACTTCATTGATTTTCTCTTCACTACAGAAAGCAAGGCTTCGGCTTGCCTGGCGTACGCGCTGAAAAGTTTCTGTCAGTCTTCCCATCATTCCAAATATAAATAATCATAATGCACCAAAGCCTTTTGGCCGTGCTTCCCTATCATTGTTACAGCTTCCGTTGAATCGAAAGCGACACGTCCTACGCCAACCTGTTTTCCCTTATGGTCAATGATGCGGACAATGTCATCCTTCTCAAACTCTCCTTCAATGGAGGTCACCCCCACAGGAAGGAGGCTCACCGCCTTGCGTCCCTTCAAGACCTTGACTGCCTGCTCGTTCAACAACAGACGACCTTTAGCGAAACCATCGCTGTGTGCAATCCATTTCTTTACACTCGACACATCTTCCTTAGCTGGCACAAAACGAGTACAAACCGTTGTGTCAGGGTGCTGCATCAAGTCTATCAGGATATTGTCCTTTTTCCCGTTAGCAATGTATACGGCAATACCTTCATCGGCCACCTTACGGGCAATGGTAGTTTTCGTAAGCATACCGCCACGTCCGAAGCCCGACTTCTCTGTCTGGATATAATCCGACAAGTCCTTGCCCGGTTCCACTTCGCGGATAACCTGACTACCGGCTGCCGTCGGCGAACCATTATAAATGCCATCAATATTACTCAGGATAAAAAGTGCCTGCATATCCATCATAGAGGCAATCATCCCGGATAGCTCATCGTTGTCGGTAAACATCAATTCCGTAACCGATACGGTATCGTTCTCGTTCACAATGGGAATCACTCCGTTTTCCAGCATCACCATCATGCAGTTACGCTGATTCAGATACAGTCGGCGCGTACTGAAGTTTTCCTTCATAGTAAGTACCTGACCAACGGAAATACCATGGTCGCGGAACAATTCAAAATAACGGTTAATGAGTTTTGCCTGACCTACGGCAGAGAATAATTGGCGTTGGTCAACGCTGTCAAGTTTCTTCGAAGGCTTGATTTCACTTCTTCCCGACGCAACGGCCCCCGATGAAATGAGTATCACTTCCACACCGGCTTTATGCAGTTCGGCAATCTGGTCGACCAATGCCGACATACGTGTCACATCAAGTGTGCCATCCTTTCGGGCCAGCACATTACTACCTACCTTAATGGCTATTCTTTTATATGGGTATTGCATGCTTGTTCTCATTCCAGAATAAAGCTTTTCAGCATTTTGTCCAGAACGGTTTCTTTTATTCGGTTATTATAAATTATGGATACATAGAATACGTCGCCCGTATCTTTAATCTTCAGACAAGCATTGTAACAATGGTCTTCTTCCACCGTTCCCTTCATCACAGCACCATAAAAATGGGGAAGTTCGAAATGTTCAACCTCAGAACAATCCGAGAGTTGGTCTTCTTCAGCGATATCCTGCAAAAGAGTGGCCATCTCCACATCCAGTTCTTCCGTCACCATTGACTGAACTTCAATGTAGAACTGACTATTATTGAGTAGGAACATATCTTCTGTATCCTCTTCAACAATAGCACCCTTCGGAGCATGGAATGTCAATCCATACACTTCCCAAGTGACGGGTGCCAATGTCTGTGCTCCCAACAAGGAACACAGACACATGCATGCCCAAAATATAAAGATTCGTTTCATACCTTTCGTTTATTTGTCTTTCGCACGGATTTCCACGCGACGTATCTTTCCACTAATGGTTTTCGGCAATTCTTCAACAAATTCAATGACACGAGGATATTTGTAAGGGGCTGTCACACGCTTTACGTGATCCTGCAATTCCTTGATGAGTTCAGGACTTTCCTTTCCCTTATAGCCAGCCGAAAGTACAATGGTAGCTTTCACCACTTGTCCGCGAATTTCATCAGGCACACCCGTAATGGCACATTCCACAACTGCCGGATGGGTCATCAAAGCACTTTCCACTTCGAATGGACCAATGCGATAGCCTGAACTCTTGATAACATCGTCGGCTCGTCCCACAAACCAATAATATCCGTCTTCATCACGCCAAGCCACATCGCCAGTGTAATAAGTATCATCATGCCAAGCATCCTCTGTACGTTCAGCATCGCGATAGTATTCCTTGAAAAGTCCCAGTGGCTTACCTTTGCCGGTACGAATGACAATTTGTCCTTGTTCGCCATCTTCCGCCGAACGTCCGTCAGAAGTCAACAAGTCTATATCATATTGTGGATTGGGCACTCCCATACTACCCGGTTTGGGTTCCATCCAAGGGAAAGTGGCCAATGTCAATGTTGTCTCTGTCTGTCCGAAACCTTCCATGAGGCGAATGCCTGTAATCTTCAAGAATGTTTCATAAACCGAGTAGTTCAACGCTTCGCCAGCGGTCGTACAATATTCCAATGACGAGAGGTCATACTTACTGATATCTTCCTTAATCAAGAAACGATAGATGGTAGGAGGCGCACAGAGTGATGTAATCTTGCAATCCTGAATCTTCTGCAAGATGTCAGCCGGAGTGAACTTTTCATGGTCGTATACAAAGATGTTGGCTCCTGCTATCATCTGTCCATAAAGTTTTCCCCATACAGCCTTTCCCCATCCGGTATCGGCAATGGTCAAATGAAGGCTTTCCTCGTGCAAGTTGTGCCAGAAAGAACCGGTAGTGATATGTCCCAAAGGATAGGTGAAATCATGCGCCACCATCTTAGGTTCACCGGTAGTACCACTGGTGAAATACATCAGCATGGTATCATCGTTAGTATTTGCTTGCATAGGACGCACAAATGGAGCAGCGGTAGTCATACCTACCTGGAAGTCCTTGAATCCTTCTGGCATATCAGGTCCTATACTTACAAGTTGTTTCACGGTCGGGCTCTGCGGCATGGCATCGATAATATGGTGTGTAATGACTTCTTCACCAGCACATACAATCATCTTGATGTCGGCTGCATTGCAACGATAAACGATATCCTTCTTAGTAAGAAGGTGAGTAGCCGGGATAACAACTGCACCTAACTTATGCAATGCGATGATACTGAACCAAAATTCAATACGGCGTTTAAGAATAAGCATCACAGCATCCCCATGGCCAATGCCAAGGCTTTGGAAGAAGGAAGCAGTTGCGTCAGTCTTTTCCTTCAGCTCAGCAAAAGTATATTGATGGGATGCTCCCTGGTCATTAGTCCAAAGAATGGCCTTCTTATCAGGCTGTTCAGCAGCCCAAGCATCCACCACATCGTATCCGAAATTGAAATTATCAGGAACCTTGATTTCCAGATTCTTTATAAAGTCCTCCTGCGAGGTGAATTTTGTCTGTTTTACAAATCTTTCCAACATAATACCTTGTCTTTTCAGAATTACATTATTATAGCCAAGAACTTTACAATTTGTCCATCAAGTGCTTGCATGCCATGCGGCTGAGTTGAATCAAAGTACAAGCTGTCACCTGGATTCAAGATTATTTCTTTACCCGCGATATTCAACAACAAACGGCCTTCCAAAACCATATTGAATTCCTGTCCTTCATGCGAGTTAAGATGCATCGGAGTTCCTTCGGCTTTTGGCTCTACCGTTACAATAAACGGATCGGCCAACCGGCGACGGAAACCCGAAGCCAAAGATTCATATTTGTATGCTTTGGTACGTTCTACAGATACACCTGCACCCTTACGGGTAAGGAAATAGGTGCTCATTTTAGGCTCTTCGCCAAACATCAGAACATCCAACGACACTTCATACTTACGGGCAATCTGCTGCAAGGCACTGACTGATATGTCCTTATTTCCACTCTCCATTTCCAAGTAGTTCTCAACCGGCATCTGACAGCTTGCCGCCACTTCTTCCGGTGTAAGTTCGAGCACTTCGCGAAGTCCACGCAAGCGTTCGGCTATTTGTTTTATCTGTTCGTTCATAACGATGTTTATTAAAATGATGGGCAAAGATAATGAATAATGACGAAAAACAAACTTATTTCACTTAGTTTTAACCGAATTGTTACAAAAACAAGGCGTTTTTACATAAAAAAGAAAGTCACATCCATGCTATATATAAAAAACATCCCGGCACTTAAAGTGTCGGGATGAATATCTGTAGAATCGGAATATACTGATTATTTCACGCAACTTGCTTTCATTGCTTTGATTACAGCCGAGCTAAAGCCGCCATGATCCAATTCGTTGATACCTTTAATGGTAATACCACCAGGAGTAGTAACCTTATCGATTTCAACAGAAGGATGAGAATGGTTCTTCTGTATCAATGTAGCAGCACCTTTCACTGACTGGGCAACCAGTTCCAATGCTTGTTGCGGATACAAGCCCAATTCAATACCAGCCTGCATGGCAGCCTGCATATACTTCATCACATAAGCAATACCACAAGAAGCCAAAGCTGTTGCAGCCGGGAAATTATCTTCTGGCATTAACATGGCCACACCCATTTCATTGAAAAGGTCAAGCACCAATTGTTCCTGTTCCTTGGTTGCATTACAACTGGTAATCAAAGACATACTTTCCAGATGCATGATACCGATATTCGGCATGACACGGAAAATAGGAATACCTGGAGCCACCCATCTCAAGAGCTTGTCAAAGCCAATGCCCGCTGCAATAGGGATGAAAATCTGACGGGTAGGATCAAGATTCAACGGAGTAATGATACGTTCAACCAACCAAGGTTTAACAGCCAACATTACAATATCAGCACCAACAATGGCCTCTTCATTATTACTTGTTACATTGATAGCCGGACAATCAGCCTTCAACGCATCCAATATACCTTGAAAAGGATCGCTGACAGTAATGTCTTCTGCCTTTACGAGGGTTCCTTTTGCCAAGCCACGCGCAATGGCTCCACCCATGTTTCCACCACCAATAATAGTTACTTTCATAGTTCTTAAAATTATCGTATTAGATTTTAGTTCACTGTGCAAAGATAACTAAAATCCATCATATCCAAATTATTATGCCAACACTTTCTTGAAACGAGCTAAAAAAACATCCGCTTCTTCCATTGTCAAGCATAATGGAGGCAACAAACGAATCACATTCGTACCACTTACACCCGTAAACACCTTTTGTTCAAACAACAGATTTCGGCGAATGTCCTTGATAGGTTCTTCAAATTCCATACCAATCATCAAGCCTTGTCCACGAACTTCTTTGATTTGCGGGAACTTTTTCAATTCTTCCATCAAATAAGCGCCGACCTTGGCAGCATTGTCCACCAGCTTTTCCTGCTTCATAACATCGAGCACAGCTATAGCAGCAGCACATGCCAAATGATTGCCACCGAACGTTGTACCCAACTGACCATATACAGGAGTGAACTTAGGGCTAATCAGCACTCCTCCCATCGGGAAACCATTACCGATTCCTTTAGCCACGGTTATCACATCAGGACGGATACCTGTATGTTGATGGGCAAAGAATTTACCGCTACGACCATATCCGCATTGGATTTCATCACAAATCAACACCGTATCATACTTGTCGCATAATGCACGCAATCCCTGCATGAATTCCGAAGTGACCAAACGGATACCTCCTACCCCTTGGATACATTCAATCATCACCGCACACACATCGCCTTTGGCTAATTCTGTTTCCCAAGCCGAAAGATTATTCATCGGCAAATAAGTGACATGTCCGTTGGCATTGATAGGAGCAATGATTTTCGGGTTGTGAGTAGCTTCTACCGCTAACGAAGTACGTCCGTGAAAAGCTTTCTCCTGCACCAGCACGCGGGTACGTCCATTGTAGAAAGAAGCCAACTTCAACGCATTTTCATTCGCTTCTGCCCCACTGTTTATCAAGAAGAACTGATAATCGTCGTACCCCGACAATTCACCCAAACGGTCGGCCAACTCCTGTTGCAACTTGTTGATGACCGAATTCGAATAGAATCCCAACTCGGCCACTTGCTTGCTAATCATGTCCACGTAATGAGGATGGGCATGACCAATGGAAATAACGGCATGGCCACCATACAAATCCAAGTATTCCTGACCTTTATCATCCCATACATGACATCCTTTTCCTTTGACAATGTTTATATCGAACAAAGGATATACATCGTATAATTTCATATAATCTTTTTATTATGCACCACAGAGTAACACGGAGTATCACAGAGAATAATTAACTCAGTGATACTCTGTAGTGAGTTTTATTTATTAGAAAGCACTTGGTTTAAGTCGTAAGCCTACTGTTTCTTCCAGATTGAACATGAGGTTCATATTATGAACCGCTTGTCCACTTGCACCTTTCAACAGATTGTCCACACAAGAAATGATCAACAGTTTGTCGCCATGCTTTTCCAAATGGATCAAGCACTTGTTGGTATTTACAACTTGCTTCAAGTCTATATTCTTTTCAACGATATGAACGAAGGAATCCTTAGCGTAATATTCTTCGTACATACGAACGACTTCGTCCAGTTCTACCTTACACTTCACCACAAGTGTAGCAAAGATTCCACGAGGGAAATCCCCACGATAAGGGATGAAATCGATTTCAGAATCAAAGCTATTCTGCAACTGCTTCAATGACTGCTTGATTTCAGGCACATGCTGATGGCTGAACGGCTTATAGATACTCATATTATTGTTACGCCAACTGAAGTGGGAAGTTGCACCAGGCTTTACTCCTGCACCCGTACTACCGGTAATGGCATTCACCATCACATCATCGTTCAGCAACAGATTCTTGGCCAATGGCAACAAGCCCAATTGAATGCAAGTAGCAAAGCAACCGGGATTGGCTACATGCTTGCTATGGCAGATAGCGCGGCGATTCAATTCCGGCAATCCGTATACAAAGTCATGGTCATCGCTCTTGATTCGGTAATCCATGCTAAGGTCAATAATCTTCAAGTCTTCAGGCAGCGTATGACTCTCCATGAACTTCTTGGTATCGCCATGAGCGGTACAGAAGAACAGGACATCGATTTCATCCACGAGAAGTTCGTCAGTAAAGACCAATTCGGTTTCACCATACAATCCTTCGTGTACATCTGTTATTTTGTTTCCAGCGTTACTGCTACTATTGACGAATCTAATTTCCACTTCAGGATGGTTGATGAGCAGGCGAAGCAATTCGCCGGCGGTATATCCTGCACCGCCAATAATCCCTACTTTTATCATTATCTTTTAAATTTGTTTGGCTCTTCGGGTATGAAGATTGTTAATATAAAATACAGCAAAGCACCTGGTATCACCGCCAAGAAAAGGCCAAGCAATACACATATGAAACGTACCAATATGACACTCACACCAAAGTGTTTTGCAACGCCGGCACATATCCCTGCCAACATTCTACCTGTACGCGGACGGGTGAGTTCCTTTTCCTCTACCATAAATCAGATGTTTTCCTTTTCGTCCTTATGGTTGGCATAATATGCACGGAGAGCGGTTGAAGTCACCTTGATGAATCCCTTGGCTTCATCGGCTGTCCAGCCCTTTTGGGTTTCTCCATATTCACCGAACTTGTTCTTGACAAGGTCATCTTCCGACTCAACTCCTACGGTAGAAAATGAAAGCGGACGGAGTTCAAGGATAGCTGTTCCGTTTACATTACGCTGGCTTTCAGTCAACATGGCTTCAATATCGCGCATCACCGGTTCAAGATACTGGCTTTCGTGAAGGAACATACCATACCAGTTGGCCACCTGATCCTTCCAGTATTGTTGCCACTTGCTCAAAGTATATTTTTCGAGGAAGCGATGGGCGCCGATAATCAACATCGGAGCTGCTGCTTCGAAACCGACACGTCCCTTGATGCCGATGATGGTATCTCCAACGTGCATATCACGACCGATGCCATAAGCTGCACCGATTTCTTCCACTTTCTGGATAGCCTTGATGGGGTCATCAAACTGCTCGCCATTCACCGCCTTCAGTTCACCTTTTTCAAAAGTCAGGCGAAGCTGTTCGCTACCTTCCTTTGTACAATGCTTCAAATAAGCGGTTTCGGGCAAACCTTGTGCTGAATCAAGAATTTCGCCACCACAAATGGAGGTTCCCCAGATACCTACGTTGTATGAATACTTCAGTTTGGTGAAGTCTGCGGCAAATCCATTAGCGTTCAGATAGTCAATTTCTTCTTGGCGAGTCAATGTCTTGTCACGTGTCAATGTTATGATTTCCACACCAGGAGCCATCACAAGGAATGTCATATCGAAACGAATCTGGTCGTTACCGGCACCTGTCGAACCATGTGCAATGGCATCAGCACCGATTTCATTGGCATAACGGGCAATGGCCAATGCCTGGAAAATACGTTCAGAGCTGACCGATATGGGGTAAGTTCCGTTACGGAGCACGTTTCCATAAACCATATACTTCAGACTCTTGTCGTAATATTCGCGAGTGACATCCAATGTCACGTATTTTACAGCACCCAACTTGTAGGCATTCTCTTCGTTTGTCTTCAGCTGTTCAGGGCTGAAACCACCCGTATTGGCACATGCTGCATAGACTTCATAACCCAATTCTTTAGTAAGATACATAACAGTGTACGAGGTGTCCAAACCTCCACTATATGCCACTACTACCTTTTTCTTCTTCTGATCCATATTTTATATTATTTATTTACCTTATTATTATATATGTCAAATCCGGTCCTCTTCATGCAGAGCCGGATCATAAAGCATGGCCGTACAAATACAGAACTTGCGATTCTTCGCCTTCAGTATTTCATGGTTTGTACAACCTTCACATCCTTTCCAGAAAGCTTCGTCATCTGTCAATTCATTGAATGTGACAGGCACGTAACCCAATTCGGTGTTCATCTTCATTACCGCCGCACCACTGGTCAAACTGAACAGCTTCGCATTGGGCCAACGCAAACGGGCAAGTCGGAAAGAAGCGGTCTTTATCCGCTTGGCCAAACCCACTCCGCGGAAATTGGGATGCACAATCAAGCCTGAAGTCGCCACATATTGTTTGTTGCCCCATGATTCGATGTAAGTAAAGCCAGCGAACTCATCGCCACACAAAGCAATGATTGCCTTACCTTCTTTCATCTTTGTCGCAACATATTCATGAGTACGTTCCGCAATACCGGTTCCGCGTACCTTGGCAGCCTCTTTGATGGTTTCAAGGATTTTGTCCACATATACTTCATGCGAAGCATCGGCCACCATAACATCTATTTGCTTATTATCCATATTCTAACTGATATCTTTTAACGATTGATATTGGGAATGACAAGAGAAAGTGCATTCTTCACTTCCGTTCTTGTATAGCCTTCGCGAATGATAATCATGATGGTATCATCGCCGGCTATGGTCCCTATTATTTCTTCAAATTCCTTATTGTCAATGTCATAAGCCAAGCTGCTGGCATAACCCGGACGGGTTTTGATAACAGCCAGATTGGCCGAAAACTCTATCGAAATGAATCCGTTATGCATGAGCATCTCCGTCGCCGAATGTTGTTCGGTCATGCGCTTGTACATCGTATTGTTAGGAAGCACATAAACGTAATTCCCATTCATGCTGGCAGCTTTGGCAACCTTCAGTTGCTTCAAGTCGCGCGACAAGGTCGCTTGAGTCAACCGGAAGCCTTCCTTCTCCAACTCCTGCAACAATTCCTCCTGACTACCGATTTCCTTGCTGGAAATAATAATCTTAACGGCATCAAGTCTATTACTTTTTCGCTTCATTTTGTATAATTATTCTTTCAAGGCGCAAAAATACAGAAACTTTTTGAATAACAATACAATAATCAAAGATTTTTATGACGGATTATTCATTCTTGTTCTGCATATATATACAATCGTACGTTTATACCTTATTAATATATAATAGAGAAAGTACAAACGCTCCAGACAAATTTCATAAAGCTATGCTTTACGCTTCGTAACTCTATGTTTTACGGAGTGTAAAGCATAGAGTAACGAAGCGCAACACTCCCCTATAGGAATTTATAGCCATCATGCACATATAATTACCAAAAATGATTACATTTGCATCCTCAAACCATAAAACTTTAAAATCATGAATCGTACATTAAAGCGCTGGGCAACCGTCATCTTATTCATATTCACAAGCTTCAACCTCCTTCAAGCTACTCCAGAAGTGCCGCAAAGCGTCACATTCTGCGGACAACGTATTGACTTGACCCGATTTGACCGTTACGAACGGATGGATCGCGAACTGCTTGCCTTTACCTACATGCACAGCACCTCCATCCAAATGATCAAGAAAGCCAACCGCTACTTCCCGATTGTAGAGCCGATTTTGAAAAAGAACGGGATACCCGACGATTTCAAATACTTGATGGTCATCGAAAGCAATCTGAATCCCAACGCACGTTCATCGGCCGGAGCTGCCGGCTTGTGGCAATTCATGAAGACAACCGGACGGGAATACGGATTGGAAGTCAACGACAACATTGACGAGCGATACCATGTGGAAAAAGCGACAGCTGCCGCATGCCAATATCTGAAGGACGCCTATGAGAAATATCAAGATTGGGTGGCTGTAGCCGCATCCTACAATGCCGGACAAGCACGCATCAGTTCTCAATTGGAGAAGCAATATGTCAAGGATGCCCTGGACCTGCATCTCGTTGAAGAAACCGCCCGATATGTATACCGAATCATCGCCGCCAAAATCATGTTTCAAGACCCTACACGTTTCGGATTTGAATTGAAGGCGTCACAACTCTACCAACCGATTCCTTATCGTGAGATTGTGATTGACTTTGAAATCAGCAACTTGGCAGAATGGGCATTAAAGCATGGCACTACTTACTCCATGCTCAAGATTATGAATCCATGGTTAAGACAAGACTTCTTGCAAAACAAGAGTCGAAGAACCTATATCCTCCAAATACCCAAGGAAGAAAGACTGCATCACTTCCCTGAAAAGGTCGTTCCTCACGACAAGAATTGGGTCGTTGAATAACAACCGGGCATTCAAATCCCCGAACTCAATCTGGAGATTGGATTTCCAATTCGGCACCACAATACTGACAATAGACAGCTTTCTCAGGATGTCCGGAACGTCCGCAATTCGGGCAATGCCGATGTGACTCGCGTTCTTGCTCACGAACCATAGTAGCAGAGACAATACCTGTAGGAACCGCAATGATGGTGTATCCCAGCAACATGACTATTGCTGAAATGAAACGTCCCATACCCGTTATGGGCGTAATGTCGCCATACCCCACCGTTGTCATTGTTACCACCGCCCAATAAATGCTGGTAGGAATATCAACAAAATCCGTGCCCGGTTCCTGTCCTTCAGCCATGTACATCAATGTGCCAAGCGATATGACCATAATGACGACAAACAGGAAAAACACAATCAGCTTCTTGCTACTATATACCAATGAGCGCAACAACAGATTACCCTCACTCAAGAAATTGAACAACTTGAAAACACGGAAAACGCGGATGAGGCGGAATGTACGGACAATCATCAAATAACGGGCGGGGCCAAACAACCAACTGATATAAAAAGGAAGTGTAGCCAACAGATCGACTATCCCGAAAAAACTGCACGCATACTTTTTCGGATTGGGTGAACAATAAAGCCTCAACAGATACTCCATGGTAAAGAAAAAAGTAAATACATACTCCAGAACCATCAAATAAGGCTTGATTGAAGCGGGCAGATATGGAGTACTCTCTATAACGACCAACAATATGCTCATCACGATAGCAAGCATCAGGCATATATCAAACAACTTTCCAGCAGGGGTATCACTCTCAAAAATGACATCATATATTTTACGCTTCAAAGATTCATTGTGCAAAAACTCTTGCCATCTATTCTTTCTTTTTTCCATATCTGACCAAATTATACAAACGACTGGCAATTATACGAATTATTTATCAATCACAGCTGCCGGACAAACAGGAAAATCATTATATTTGCAAAAAATCTTAAAACACATACCTCATGAGAAAACATCTGATTACCGGCTTTTTCAGTTTGCTGGCGCTCTGCGCATCCGCCCAAAGCTTCAAGGAATGGCAAGATCCGGAAATAAATGCAGTAAACCGTGCCCCGATGCACACCAATTATTTTGCTTATGAAAGTATAGAAGCCGCCTCCAAAGGCTTGAAAGAAGAATCGTCTTATTTCATGACCCTAAACGGCACATGGAAATTCAATTGGGTAAAGGACGCCGACCAACGTCCAACCGATTTCTGGAAGCCCGGCTTCAATGACAAGGCATGGGACAACATGCAAGTACCTGCCATATGGGAACTGAATGGTTACGGAGACCCCATCTACGTCAACAACGTATACGCATGGCGCAACCACTTCCCCATCGAACCGCCTACAGTTCCAACAGAAGAGAACCATGTAGGTTCCTATCGTCGCGAGTTCACTATCCCGGCTTCCTGGAAAGGAAAAGACATTATTGCACATTTCGGTTCCGTTACATCCAACATGTACCTTTGGGTAAACGGAAAATACGTGGGATATAGCGAAGACAGCAAGTTAGAAGCTGAATTCGATTTGACTCCCTATCTGAAGCCCGGACAAAAAAACTTGATTGCTTTCCAAGTATTCCGTTGGTGTGACGGCTCTTACTTGGAAGACCAGGACTTTTTCCGTTTCAGCGGCGTAGGACGTGATTGCTATTTGTACGCTCGTGAAAAGAAACGCATCCAAGACATTCGTATCACTCCTGATTTGGATAGCGAATACAAGAATGGTTCCTTGGCTATCAACCTTCAGTTGAAAGGCAACGGCAACGTCAACCTCGAATTGTTGGACGCCAACGGAAAGACCGTAGCAAGTACAACTGCAAAAGGTAGCGGTACAACAACCATGACCGTAGAGAACCCCAACAAATGGACAGCTGAAACACCTTATTTATATACATTGCGCGCCAGCCTCCAAGGAGGTCATGAAATTATCCCAATCAAAGTCGGTTTCCGAAAGATTGAATTGGTAAAGGACCAGATTCTCATCAACGGAAAGGCCGTTTTGTTCAAAGGTGCCAACCGTCATGAATTGGACCCGGACGGTGGATATGTCGTATCGCGCGAACGCATGCTTCAAGACATTCAAATCATGAAGAAATTCAATCTGAATGCCGTACGTACCTGCCACTATCCCGATAACAATCTGTGGTATGAACTTTGTGACCAATATGGTCTCTACATGGTAGCAGAAGCCAATATCGAATCTCATGGTATGGGATATGGCCCAAGAACCTTGGCCAAGAACGCTTCTTACAAGAAAGCACACATGGAACGCAACCAGCGTAATGTCCAAAGAAGCTTCAACCACCCAAGTATCATTTTCTGGTCATTGGGCAATGAAGCAGGTGACGGCGAGAACTTCACCCAGTGCTACGAGTGGATAAAGAAGGAAGACCCAAGCCGTGCCTGCCAGTACGAACAAGCCAGACAACATGCACACACCGATGTATTCTGCCCGATGTATTACGGCTACGAAGGAATGGAAGCTTATGGCAAGCGTACAGATGCCACCAAGCCTCTTATCCAATGTGAATACGCACATGCCATGGGTAATTCAATGGGTGGATTCAAAGAATATTGGGATCTGATACGCAAATACCCTAACTTGCAAGGTGCTTTTGTATGGGATTTTGTTGATCAGTCCATCCGTTGGAAAGGAGAAAACGGAGTGGAAATCTACGCATATGGCGGTGACTTCAACCGCTTCGATGGTTCAGACAACAACTTCTGCGACAACGGTTTGGTTAGTCCTGACCGTAAGCCGAACCCGCATATGTATGAAGTAGGTTACTTCTATCAAAACATTTGGACAACTGCTGCCGACTTAAGTAAAGGACAAATCAACGTATTCAATGAAAACTTCTTCCGCGATTTGTCCGCTTATTACATGGAATGGGAAGTCTTGAAAGCCGGCAAAGTCGTACGAACCGGACGCATTGAAAATCTTGATATCGCTCCACAAACCACCAAGCAAATCACTCTTGACTTGGGCAAGACCTGCCAATGCTGTGAATGGTTGCTGAACGTATCATACAAATTGAAGCAACGTGAAGGATTGCTCCCTGCCGGACATGTGGTAGCGAAGGATCAATTGACACTCAATGCTTACCAAGCACCAGCTATGGAGTTGAAAAATGTGGAAGTTGTAAATACAGCAACCATCGAACCTGAAATCATCAACAACCGCAACAATTTCTTGCTTGTAGAAGGGGATAATTTCATTTTGGAATTCAACAAGTACACTGGTTACCTTAGCCGTTATGCAACCAATGGAACAGAAATGATCAAAGAAGGAGCGGCGTTGACACCTAACTTCTGGAGAGCGCCTACCGACAATGACTTCGGAGCAGGTCTGCAACGCAGATTCGCCGTATGGAAGAACCCCGACATCAGATTGACTTCACTCAATTCAAAGATGGAAGAAGGTATGGCTATTGTTGAAGCCGAATACGAAATGAAGGAAGTATCCGCCAAGTTATACCTGACTTATGTCATCAATAACAAAGGTGCTGTAAAGATTACCCAAAAGATGACAACAGACGAAGCCGCCAAGATTTCTCCGATGTTCCGTTTCGGCATGCAAGTACAGATGCCTAAGGACTTCGATGCGATCGAATATTACGGACGCGGTCCTATCGAAAACTATAGCGACCGAAATCATTGCACCGATTTGGGAATCTATCGACAAAGCGTAGACGAACAATTCTATCCATACATACGCCCCCAGGAAAACGGCAACAAGACCGACATCCGTTGGTGGAAACAATTGAATCATGCTCGTACAGGATGGGAAATCGTAGGCGAAGCGCCCTTCTCAGCATCAGCACTTCACTACACTATCGAATCGCTGGATGATGGCATGAACAAAGATCAACGCCACTCATCCGAAGTACCGGAAGCCGACTTGACCAACCTCTGCATTGACAAAGCTCAAATGGGATTGGGATGTGTCAACAGTTGGGGCGCTATTCCTCTGCCACAATACATGCTACCATATAAGAACTATGAATTTACATTCATGTTGCTTCCTGTAGAACACACTGTGACATTAGAATAACATACAGACAAATAATGAATAGGGGGTGCCGAGCATCCCCTATTTTTAAGATATGAATACCGAAAAAGAAATATTCCAAAGAGCAGAACTTCTGTTAGGTACAGAAACTGTTGAGGCCATGGCCGAAAAGAAGGTCATACTCTTCGGCGTGGGAGGTGTTGGAAGTTGGTGCGCGGAAGGACTAGTACGTTCAGGCATCCACCGACTGACCATCGTTGATTTTGATCGGGTATGTACTTCCAACATCAATCGCCAGCTAATGGCCACGTCGGCTACTGTCGGTCAAAACAAAGTCGATGCGCTGAAGGAACGACTTTTATCCATCAATCCTTCTGCTGAAATTACCGCTTTGGCAGAAACTTACTGTGAAGAGACTGCATCCAGTTTTCATTTGGAAGAATACGACTTTGTCATTGACGCCATAGATAGTTTGGATAACAAGGCCCTGCTCATCCGTCATGCTTGTAATAGTGGAGCCACTTTGTTTTCATCCATGGGAGCCGCATTGAAACTGAACCCCTTAAAAATAGATGTCGCCGAGTTCTGGAAAGTCAGAGGATGCCCTTTGGCGGCAGCACTTCGACGCCGTTTCAAGAAAAGCGGATTGTTCCCATCCAAGAAATTCAAATGCGTCTATAGCGAAGAACTGTTGGAGAACAAAGGACAAACCAAAGAGGACGGAAAAAGAGCAAATGGAAGCCTCGCACATATTACTGCAATATTCGGTTTTACGCTTACTTACCTCGTTATTTCTGCCATTTTGGAAGGAAAAGATTCATGATGTACGATAAAAGAATCAAAATGATACATTTTTAGCCAAGCCTGTATCATTGCAAAAAGTACATGTTACATATTTTTTAATACCTTTCAATCATTCTCTATATCTTTGCATCAGTCAATAAGACTTGAATTCATAAGTTGTTTTTAAAGGAAAGACAAGCTAGTCAATAGGTATTTTATTATTGTCAATAGGTATTTAAAAATAGTTATTAGGTTTGGTTAGGTTAGAAAACCGTTTGTATAGCCGTTGTTGGGAAACAATAATATACAAACGGTTTTTCTCTTTCTATATAACCACC
>JAFVTL010000050.1 GCA_017503235.1 Bacteroidaceae bacterium
TAAATCAGTCTGAAAGACTGAACTTTCTCCATTCACGAGGTTCAGTCTTTCAGACTGATAGATAGGGGTGGGAAATCGTTTGTCTCCACGGGTTTGAAAACCCGCGGCTATTTAAAAGTATAGCCTTTCAGGCTATCGGACTTTATCTCTTTTATCTTCCTCAACAAATCCCGGACACACCATGACGTTTCCCTACTATTATATAGTGAGATGAGGTTGAAAATCATCGTCACTAAGTTCAGTCAGGACTGAATATCAGGAGGTTATAATGAAGTTCCTTGAGTTTTGGGAACAGATATCATATCCGCCGTAACACAAAACTCCTCCACCGCAAGCGGTCCCCCTCCTCAAAACAGAGGAGGAGTTTTACTTCAATCAGGATGACACGGAAAATAAATCTGCGTCATCTGCGGATGAATAATCAAGAAAGTTCAGTGTAACTAACTGTAAATCAATCGCAGCTGAACTTAGTGACGATGATTTCAACTTCAACTCCCTATATAATATAGGGGGATAGAGAATTGGCAGATTCTCTATCCCCCCTTTTATCTCCTCTATAAAAGTTATTCCAACACAAACGGTACAACGGTACGAATGTCGGCTGACGAAGAACCGATGTATGCCTTGAACTTGCCGGCTTCTGCTTTCCAATCCTTGCTTGCTTCATCGTAATACTTCAAGTCATCGGCAGAAACGATAAAGGTAACGGTCTGTTCCTCGCCCGGATTCAAAGCAATTTTCTGGAAGTGCTTCAGTTCCTTCAGCGGACGAACGACACTACTCTTGTCATCGCCGATATAAAGCTGTACCACTTCCTTACCGGCAACAGCACCGGTATTCTTCACCTTGACGGATATTTCCAACTGGTCATCGGCCGTCATCTTCTTGGCTGAAGCCACTGCCTTGCCATATTCAAACGTCGTATAGCTCAAACCATGTCCAAAAGCAAAGGCAGCAGGAATCTTCTTGGTGTCGTGCCAACGATAACCCACCTGAATGTCTTCTTTATACACCTGCTTGACACCATCGCCCGGATAGCACAACGAATCGAATGAATGGGCACCATTGTCGGTCAGCTTGACAGGGAAAGAGAACGGCAACTTGCCACTCGGGTTCACCTTGCCACTCAATACATTGGCTATGCTCTTTCCGCCCATAGAGCCCAGGTACCATCCTTGTACGATGGCGGGTACCTTGTCAATCCACGGCATTTCAACGGCATTGCCACTCAGCAGCACCAATACCAGATTCTTGTTCACCGCCTGCAATTCTTCAATCAGTTTCTCCTGACCGAACGGCAATCCGTAGCTTTGGCGGTCGCCTCCTTCACAATCCTGCAAGTGATTCTTGTTCAAACCACCCACGAGGATAACGACATCCGCATCCTTGGCCATAGCAACCGCTTCGGCACGAAGCTTGTCTTGCACTTCTTGCGGAATTTCATTCACATTGCCATACATCGGTTGGCCGGCTGCATAGCCTTGTGCATACTTCACACGGTCGCCATAGATGGCACGTAAACCATCCAAAGGAGACACCATATCCTTTACCTTCAATTCTGAAGAACCGCCGCCTTCGTTCAGCTTGCGGGTGGCATTGTCTCCCACCACCAGAATGTTCTGATAGTCATTCTTCAACGGAAGCAAAGCCGGAGATTTCTTGGCTACAGGGGCATTCTTCAACAACACGATACCTTCATTGCCGATGGCTTCGGCTGCCGCATAATGTTCTTCCGTACAGATAGAGCCAAAAGGTTTCTTGCGATTCATGGATGTACGGAAAATCAAGCGGAGGATGCGGGCTGCCTTATCATTAACGACCGATTCGGGAACCTTCCCTTCTTCAATCATCTTCAAATAGGCATTGCCCAAGTAATAGCTGTCGTAACCATTGCTGTTGTCGGAACTCAAGCCATCGGTATAGGAACCCATTTCCACTTCAAGTCCGTTCAAGGCCGCTTCCTTGGTGTCGTGGGTACCTCCCCAGTCGGATACGACCACGCCATCAAAGTTCCAGTCCTTCTTCAATATTTGGTTCAACATGCGGTCGTTGTGGCAAGCATGCGTTCCGGCAATCTTATTGTAAGCCCCCATAATCGTCCATGAACCGGCCTCAACAATGGCAGCCTTGAATGCCGGCAGATAGATTTCATACAGCGCGCGTTCGCTTACATGGACATCGATATGATTACGCCAAGTTTCCTGATTGTTCAGGGCATAATGCTTCACACAAGCCGCTACCCCATTCTTCTGCATTTCTTGAATATAAGGTACCACCATGACACTGGCCAGATAAGGGTCTTCACCCATATACTCGAAGTTACGGCCATTCAACGGAGTACGATAGATATTCACCCCAGGACCTAACATGACATCCTTTTCACGATAAAGGGCTTCTTCGGAGATGGATTTACCATAGATGGCCGACATATCCGGATTCCAAGTAGCCGCCAATGCGGTCAATGCCGGGAATGCCGTAATGCTATCGTTGGTCCAACCGGCATGGTTCCAATCGTTCCAATTGATTTCCATACGCACTCCGTGAGGACCATCGTTCCAATACAACTCTGGAATGCCCAAACGGGGTACTCCCGGACTACTGAACTTACTCTGTGCATAACTTAATCGCACCTTTTCCTTTAATGTCATCCGTCTCAACGCATCTTGAACGCGGGCTTCTATCGGTTGACTGTCATCCAAATACACAGGAGTCTGTGCTACAGCTGGCGCTGTCCATGTAACAAGTGCCATGATAGATAAGATTGTCTTCTTCATTGATTGTTATTTTGCATTTATCTTAATTTCGCTTCCTTGCAAGCCATCAGAAAGGGCCTTCAAAGTAATATTTCCTTTTTTGCCGTTGTTCTGCAGAACGACCAGACACTTGCCATAGAAGGCTTTACGCCGGTTGTCCTTGAAGCGTTCCATGGAAATGGGGCTGCCGTTATCCACTCCGGCAATGAAAGCTTCGCCTTCCACCTCAAAGTGTACCAGATTTTCGGCATTCGGACAGAGGTTTCCATCCTTATCCACGATTTCCACCGTCACAAAACTAAGGTCTGTACCATCGGCCTGTATGGTGGTGCGGTCGGCTGTCAACCGGACTTGAGCGGGTTCCCCAGCCGTATGAATTACTTTTTCCAGTACCACTTTACCATCCTTTCGAGAAACGGCCTTGATGGTTCCCGGCTCATACTTCACACGCCAGACTACATGGTATACATCCTTTTCTTTGGACTTTACACCTTGCGATTTTCCATTGATGAACAATTCCACCTCATCGGCATTGTTGTAATAGGCCCAAAGGTCAATATCCTGTCCTTCTTCCCAATTCCAATGAGGGAACAGATGCAATACATCTTTGTCCGTCCACTGAGACTGGTACATGTAATACACATCCTTCGGGAAACCGGCCAAATCCACAATACCAAAGTAGGAGCTGCGGGCAGGCCATCCGTAGGGAGTCGGCTCGCCAATATAATCAAAACCGGTCCAAATATACTGACCGCTGATGAAATCATTGTTCTGTACCAGCTTCAAGGTACCTTCATGATGATTGCCCCAAGGTACGCGGCAGTTATCATAGGAAGAGCAGGAGAAAGAAGGGTCATAATAGGGTCTGTCCCATCGTTCCGGACATACAACCGGTTCATCACTTGGCATTCGATAATAACCGCGTGTCATCAAGCCCGATACACTTTCTGTCACGATGAAAGGCATCCCAGGGAAATTCGTTGGAACTCCCATAAACCAATCGTCATGATAATTGAACCCGATGATGTCAAGTGCTCCCGAAGCAAAGAGATGATTATAAGGATTCGGTTCGTTACAACCGGCGGTAACCGGACGGGTAGGGTCAAGTTTGCGGGTCATTTCAGCCAGTTTCTTGGTGAGCAAGGAGTTGACAGACATTTCCGAACCGGCCGTAGCCAGCATCTCCGCACTATGACCGAAATTCAGAATCATATTGGCTTCCTCCAGACTCAATGTATCGGCATTGGCATCGCTCCATTGTTCCAACACCTCGTTACCGATGCTCCACATAAAGATGGAAGGATGGTTACGGTCGCGAAGCATCAAGTCTGTCAAGTCGCGTTCGTGCCATTCGTTGAAATAGCGCGAATAGTCATAAGTCGTCTTCCGCTTACGCCACATGTCAAACGTCTCGTCCATCACGATAAAGCCCATTTCATCGCAAAGTTGCAGCAATTCAGGAGCAGGAGGGTTGTGAGAACAACGGATTCCGTTACATCCCATGCCTTTCAGAATTTCCAGCTGACGTTCGATGGCACGTCTGTTTACAGCCGCTCCCAAGCATCCCAGGTCGTGATGCATACATACTCCGTTTATCTTTACCTGCTTCCCATTCAGAATGAATCCTTTTTCAGCACTGAATTCGAAAGAACGGATACCTGTCCTGGTTTCGTAAGTATCTACCAACTTGTCATCGGCCCACACCTCAGTCTTCAATGTATATAAATAAGGATTGTCGACCGACCACAAAATAGGCGAAGCCACTTGTATGGATTGTTGATATGTACATACGCTATCTTTTGAGACGGGTAATACAGAAGCCGTTTCCCCTACCCGATTGCCTTCGGCATCAAGCAAAGCGGATATCACCTTAACCTCTGCATCGGCTGTTCCTTCATTCTTAATCGAAGTTTGAACAGAAACAATAGCTTCTTCATCCGATACTTGAGGAGTCGTGACATAGGTTCCCCACAAGTCCACATGTACAGGATGGGTCAAGGTCAACCATACATTACGATAAATGCCACATCCGGAATACCAACGCGAATTGGGCTGTTCCTGATTGTCCACCCGAACCGCCAGCACGTTTTCCTCTCCTATCTTTAAATAAGGAGTCATGTCATACCGGAAAGAGATGTATCCATAAGGGCGCTTACCCAATGAAATGCCATTGACAAACACCTCTGAGTTCATATATACTCCATCGAAATCAATGAATACTTTCTTACCGGCATAAGCTTCATTGACAACAAAAGACTTGCGATACCATCCAATGCCTCCTGGCAATGCACCACCACCTGTGCCCGAGGGGTTATCCTTTGAGAAGTCTCCTTCCACGGCCCAATCGTGGGGCAGATTCAGTTTTCTCCAGTCACTATCATCATAAGACAATCCTTCCGCTCCTTCCACATCTCCCAGATGGAATGTCCATCCGTTATTGAAGGAAGTGTGTTCACGAGGAATATCCTCTTGTCGAATGCATGAAACGAAAAGTAGGAAACCGATTAGAATGAACAAGAAATTCTTTTTCATAGACTATAGAAAAAAAATCTCCCTCTCCCCGAAAGGAGAAGGAGTTTAAAATATAAGTTATAATTTCACAACTTGTTCCGTACCATTATACTTCACAAGCTGACCTTTGGCTTTCAGGTCAAAAGGTTGTGCTTTGTCCTTATTCACAACTACCACCTTGAATGTACGTTCTTTCAACATACCCGGGAATTCACCCTTACGCTCACCAATAGTCAAAGAACCTTCAGCATCGTTGTAGGTCATTGGAATCATGGCGTAGGCACCCTTTTCATAGTTGTAGTTGACATTTTCGTCTTCATACAAGGTAAACTCGCCATCCTTGCCCTGATAAACAAACAAAGTAATTTCCTCAGCCTGTTTTTCATCGCTGTATTGCATATCCGGGCCATAAGGAACAATCGCACCTTCGCGTACGTACAATGGAATGCGTTCATACGGAGCAGCTACATTCTGTTTGCCTCCTTCCATATACTTGCCTGTATAGAAATCATACCATCCACTTGTATTCGGGAAGTAAACTTCGCGGCTACGTGCCCCATATTCATAGACCGGACAAACCATAATGGCCGGACCGAACATATATTGGTCGCTGATATTGTTTACGTTTGCATCAGCCGTAAAGTCCATAACCAACGGGCGCATGATGGTATAATCGTTGAAATGAGTCATACCTGCCAAGGAATAAATGTACGGCATCATGTTATAACGGAGCTTGGTGTAATAGACAACCGACTGGTAAGCCGGATGTCCTTCGGGAGCGATGTTCCATATTTCACGGAACGGATACTGACCATGAGCACGGAACAACGGACAGAAAGCACCGAACTGATACCAACGGGTATTCAATTCACGCCATTCCTTATAATCCGCATTTTCCCGTCCTGTCATATTATATTCTGTCTGACCAGCCACATAACGGTCTTCCACACAGAAACCACCAATATCCATTGTCCAATACGGAATACCGCTGACGGCAAAATTCAAGCCTGCAGAAATCTGAGCTTTCATGTCTTCCCAACGAGTTCCAATATCGCCGCTCCATGTAGCGGTAGAATAACGTTGCAAGCCTGCAAATCCAGAACGGGTCAAAAGGAACACACGCTTATCCGGATCCACGCCACGCTGTCCATTATAGATGGCATCCGCATTCACTAATGCATAAGCATTGAAATATTCTGCAGAAGGACCGAAAGCAGTCGGGCCACACAAATCCTTGCGATATTGCAAATCGGTACAGTCACGAATATTCGGTTCGCTGGCATCCATCCACCAGGCATCAAATCCGTATTTATAGAGATGTTCATTCATCTGTTCCCAAAACAGTTTACGGGCATCCGGACTATATGCATCATAGAACGAGCCAAGATAACCTGGACCAATCCAATCGCGGATACTGTCTACTATCGCCTGCTGATACATCCAACCATTTTCATCAAACTCTTTATAGTGAGCTGTCGATGAATAGAACTTCGGCCATACAGAAATCATGACTTTAGCGTTCAACGCATGTATGCTGTCAACCATCGCTTGCGGATTAGGGAAACGTTCCATGTCAAACTCATGGCTTCCCCAAGATTCTTCCGGCCAGTAACTCCAGTCCTGCACAATATTATCAATCGGGATTTGGCGATTGCGGAACTCCTTCAATGTTGACAAGATTTCGTCCTGGGTCTTATAACGTTCACGGCTCTGCCAATAGCCCATCGCCCACTTCGGCATCACTTGAGCCTTACCGGTAAGGGTACGGTAACCACTGATGACTTCATCCATGTCATCACCGGCAACAAAGTAATAATCTATCTCCGGATTCATCTCGCTCCACCAAGACTGCTTGCCTTGTTCCTCCGCATCCACCGGAGCCATCACACGAAGTCCACAATAGGAAACGCCACCATCCGGCAACCATTCAATCTTTAAAGGAACCTTCTTTCCGGCCTCCAAATTGCAGGAGAACTTATAACTATTGGGATTCCAAGCCGTACGCCAACGTTCAGGAACAACCAGTTCATTGTCAATGTATACCTTCATATAGCCTGCATAATACAAGATAAACTTGAATTCGCCGCTTTCCGATGGTTCAATATCACCTTCATAAAGGACTGTCGCCCCTTTATAGGGGAACTTTTCAGGCAAATTGACTACTCTGTCGAGTGTCTTTCGAACCAAATGTTCAAAATACAATGAGTCTTCGCGACGGACAAGGGTTTCCATTCCTGTAGCCTTATCAGGGATATAGGTACCTGTGACAGCACCTTCTTCGCCCTTTTTGTCGTACAATTTAAACACTTCTCCTAACTGCTTGTAGTCATTCGGATTACCAAAACGAGCCAACGAATAGCTATCCCACAAAATGCCATATCCCTTATTGGATACGATGAATGGTACAGAAACTTTGGTGTTATACTGGAAAAGTTCTTCATTCTTTCCCTTGTAGTTGAATTCATCTGACTGATGTTGTCCCAAACCATAGAAAGCTTCATCATCAGCTGATTCAAACACTTGGCAAACTGAATATTGTTTCTTTCCTTCCACTTCAATCGGAGAGAAGGTTTTGCCTCCACCATGATTCTCCGCCAAAATGACATTTCCGTCCAAATCAGAAAAAACCACTTCACCTGTATTTCTGCAAACCGTTGCACATACTTCTGAAGTAATCACCGAAACCGTACTGTCTGTCTGTTCAACTGAAAAAGGTGTCTGCGACTCCTGAGGCACAATTATCAGGCTTTCTCTATCTGAAAACTTGTTTTCCGGAGTAGCCGATACACGAATTAGTTTTTCTCCTTTCACCTGCAAACGAACCTGTTTCACATCCGTCTGTTCCTGCTGGGGAATTGTCACAACAACGCCATCCGATGTCTGCTTAACATCGGAACCGGCACATGAAGCCAAGAAAAGACTGGCTAAAATACAAATAGAAGTGTTCTTCACTTTCATAGCATGATATGTAAATAATTGTGCACAAATATACAAAATATAAAAAACAAGCATCTCTTGTCAGCACAAGAAATGCTTGTTTTTTATAACATATTATAAGATTATTTCATCGCTAATGAATCTCAATCCAACTTTTGAGCCGAATTTCGATATACAGATGGCAATACGCCATATTTGGTCTTGAAGTATTTACTGAAATATTTTGGATTATTGAAGCCGACCATATAAGCTATTTCTGACACATTCTTTCCACCTTCACGAAGCAAGGAAGCTGCATGCTCCAAACGAGCGGAACGAATGAACTCTTTGGGCGTTTCGCCAAACATCGACAACATTTTCTTGTAAAGATGCACTCGGCTCATTCCCAATACCTGACTCAATTCTTCTACCGTCAAACTACTACGGGACAAATTGTTTCCAACATAAGCTCGAATAGCTTCCACTAATTTTTTGTCGCGTAAAATAGCCCTTGGCGTTTTTGTGCTTTCTTCCGATAGATCAACAAGCGTTTTCATAAGTATTCAATTCTTAGGTTATTATTAGGTTACTCAAAAACAAGCGATACAAAATCCTTTCACACAAAGGACACATTCTTTTAAGGTTTGTTTGCAAATTAAACAAATAAATTATAAAACAACAAATATTTCTCCGTATTTTCCAATCGTTTATGTAAAAATATCCAACAAACATTGTCTAAAGATTAAAACTTGACACAAAATAAGTAAAATGAGATTATTTCCGTACCTTTGTCGTCCGATGAAAACAAGAACAGAAACCTTATATATCCAGCAACTGGTTGACGAAGGAGAACATATCCAACAGGACTTCAAGTTCGAAATATCAGATGCCAGAAAAATAGCCCGAAGTCTTTCCGCCTTTGCCAACACCGAAGGAGGACGATTGCTGATTGGCGTGAAGGACAACGGGAAAATTGCCGGCATCCGCTCTGAAGAAGAAATATACATGATTGAAGCTGCCGCATCCATGTATTGCCAGCCTCCGTTGAAGGTATCCACAACTTCTTACCAAGTGGAAGGTAAAACCGTTCTTGAAGCTATCATCCACGAAGAAGAGAACAAACCTGTCTATGCAATTGATAACGACAACAAACGTCGTGCCTACCTACGGATACATGACGAAAACATATTGGCGTCGCCTGTTCACTTGCAAGTATGGGAACAACTGAAAAAGAAGAAAGGTACATTTGTCGCCTTTACCCCCAAGGAACAGAAACTTTTGGACATACTGAAGGAGAAAGGCAACCTCACCTTGAACCAGTGCTGCAAATCGTGTAGCCTCAATCGACAAACGATTTGTCGATTGCTGGCCAATTTCATCCGATTTGATTTGGTATCGGCTACGTTTTCCTCCCACAAGTTCTATTTCAAACTAAAATAAAAGAAGATTATCCTATGGAAGCATTTACATCCGGATTGAACCTCGTCAACGACATATTGTGGAGTTACATCCTCATCGTCATGCTCATTGGTTGTGCAATATGGTTTACCATCAAAAGCAAATTTGTACAATTCAGAATGATGAAGGAAATGATCCGCGTTTTAGGAGATTCGGCCAACAAGCAAGAAGGACGCGAGCACCACATCTCCTCCTTTCAGGCATTCATGGTCTCATTAGCCAGCCGAATCGGAACCGGCAATCTGGCCGGTGTAGCTACAGCAATCACCATCGGAGGACCAGGAGCCGTCTTCTGGATGTGGATAGTGGCTTTGTTAGGTTCAAGCAGCGCTTTCATAGAATCCACCCTCGCCCAATTGTACAAAGTGCATGGAAAGGATTCGTTTGTCGGAGGACCGGCCTATTATATGAAAAAAGGATTGAAGCAACCATGGATGGGCATACTCTTTGCAATTCTCATCATCTTCACTTTCAGTTTTGCTTTCAACTCCGTACAAAGCAATACCATTTGTGCTGCTTTTGAACAGGCTTTCCAAGTAGACAACCGTACTATGGGAATCATACTTACCGGATTGTCGCTTGCCATCTTCTTCGGAGGCATCCAACGCATAGCCAAAGTAAGCAGTATCATAGTACCCGTTATGGCTGCCGGATACATCATCCTTGCAATTGCAATCATTGCCTTGAACATCCATCACATTCCTTATGTACTGAAAACAATTGTCACTCATGCCTTTGGCTGGGAACAAGCTATTGGAGGAGGCATAGGCGTCGCCATCATGCAAGGTGTCAAACGAGGCCTTTTCAGCAATGAAGCGGGTATGGGTTCCGCCCCTAACGTAGCAGCAACAGCCGATGTGAGCCATCCGGTCAAACAAGGATTGATACAGGCTTTAGGGGTATTTACAGATACACTCATCATTTGTTCGTGTACCGCTTTCATCATTTTATTCAGTGGTGTTCCCCTATCAGGTGAAGCCAATGGAGTTCAGCTCACCCAATTGGCATTGGACAGCCAGATAGGTTCATGGGGCAGCATTTACGTTGCCATTGCCATCCTTTTCTTTGCCTACAGCAGTATTATCGGCAACTACTATTATGGAGAAGCCAACATCAGATACATCACCAACAACAAGAAGGTCATGGTCCTTTTCCGGCTTCTTTCGGGCGGAATGGTGCTGTTCGGTTCACTGGCCAGCCTTGACCTTGCCTGGAGTCTGGCTGACGTTTGTATGGGATTGATGACCATCTGCAACCTGATAGCCATCACTCTATTGGGCAAATATGCTTTCCGATTGCTGGAAGACTACCGCATGCAGAAACGGAAGGGCATCAAGAACCCCGTATTCACCAAAAACAAAATGAAAGATATTGAAAAAGATATAGAATGTTGGTAAGACATTTTTTGTATCTTTGCAACCAAACTAAAATAAACAGAAAAAGATATGGGTATATTTTCCAAATTATTCGGTAAGAAAAACAACGAAGAAGAAGCCACCCGTGTGGGCGGTATGGAGGATTTCATGACACTGATTCGCGTTTACTACCAATCAGTGATGGCTACCAATATCGGTATTACCAACATCAACTTCCTGCCGGATTTGGCCGTATTCAAACGTTCTCTTAAAATCCCCACCCAAAACAACAAGTTGGGTATTGCAGAAAAGTCAAGATGCAAGAAGATGCTGGTAGACATTTATGGCCTCAGCGATCCGTTCTTCAAGGAAATAGACAATTCCATCAAGAAGAATGTAAAGAACATCAACGACGTGAAGACCTACCTCTTCATGTTCCAAGGATTCAGCCAAGACCTCATGATGCTCATCGGCAATATCCTGCAATGGAAATTCCGCATGCCAATGCTATTGAAGAAAATGCTCCGCTCCATGACCGACAAGGCCGTATCGGACATCGTACACAAAAACGACTGGAAGGATGAGAGCGTGCATAAGACTTGCTTGGGAGTTCGCAAATACAAACAAGCCTTGGGCTATTCCGAACAATGGATGAGCGAATACGTATACAACATCGTATTGCTGGCCAAGAAGGAACCCAAGCCGAAAGAATAAAAAAAGACTATTTTTCATTCATTCATAAAAACCTCAGTTCAAGGACTGAGGTTTGTTTTATCCAAACACTATGCCCGAAATAGAGAGTCATCCGTTAGAGCCCTTTCTGCCCGCCAACGCCCGCTTGCTCATGCTGGGAAGTTTTCCACCTCCACGGAAACGATGGAGCATGGACTTCTTTTACCCCAATCTGCAAAATGATATGTGGCGGATTTTCGGACATTTGTTCTTCAACGACAAGAACCATTTCCTTCTTCCCGACAAAGCGTCGTTTTGCAAGGAAGAAATCGTCACTTTCCTTCAAGAAAAAGGTATAGCTCTATTTGATGCAGCCACGGTCGTTCGCCGACTACAAGGAAACGCTTCCGACAAGTTCCTTGAAATAATAGAACCTACAGACATCCGCTTGCTTTTGAAACAGCTCCCCCAATGTCAAGCCATTGCAGCTACGGGACAAAAAGCGATAGACACCATCCGGCTTCAAGTGGATGCGGACGAGCCACCCGTCGGAAGAAAAGTTCCATTCAGCTTTGAGGACAGAGACATGCATCTATACCGGATGCCTTCATCCAGTCGGGCGTACCCGCTCGCCCTTGAGAAGAAATCGGAGTTTTACCTGTCCATGTTCAAGGATTTGGGAATATACTGATAAATCGGCACAAGTCCTGACAAAAAGAAGCAAACAAAAAAATCAGTTGAAAAAGTCAGGAAACGATGCAGACTATCAGCCATTTATGACCGCCTGACACCTCTGACAGATGTTTTTAACATTCAATTCATGTTAAAATAAGAAGAAAAAACAAGCCCATTTTGTTTGATTATTCAAAAGATTAGCACTACATTTGCACCCGCAAACAAACGGGAGTAGCTCAGTTGGTAGAGCACCGGTCTCCAAAACCGGGTGTCGGGAGTTCGAGCCTCTCCTCCCGTGCAAAATGGAATAAGCTGTGAATCTTTGATTGACAGCTTATTTTTTCTTAATAGAAATAGCATGAAAATAGGATTCGTCATCTTGGGAAGCATCTCATTGGGATTAGGCATCATCGGAATCGTTCTCCCGATTCTGCCCACCACCCCATTCCTGCTATTGGCTGCGACCCTATACCTTCATGGCTCCCCCAAGTTGTACAAATGGCTGATTGAGCAGAAATACTTGGGAACCTACATCCGCAACTTCAAGGAGCATCAAGCCATTCCGCTGAGAGCGAAAATAATTTCCGTATCGATGGTGTGGATCACCCTTCTTTATTGTGCCTTCTTTACAACCGAACACATCTGGCTGAGCCTGCTTTTTATCGCATTGGCAACAGGCATCACTTGGCACATTTTATCTTACAAGACGCTCAAATAGGCCGTCAACCCCGCAAAAACGCATCGTTTTTACAAAATATCTCCGAAATATTTTCATGTTTGAATCCAATATCCTATATTTGTATAGAATTTTGGTATACTATGACGGAAGAAGACAAAAAGCTTATCCACATCTTCGAAGGTAAATTGAGACACCTCATGTCATTGTTCGATGAACAGGAACAAGAAATCAAGACCTTGAAGAAGCAGCTCTCAGAAAAAGAAACGGAAATAGAGCGACTGGAGAATAGCAGAAAGGACTTGGAAGCCAGATATACCAATCTGAAGATGGCTCGGACAATCAGTCTTTATGACAAAGACATCAAAGACACCAAGCAACGGTTGTCCAACCTCGTGCGTGAAGTCGACAAATGCATCGCTTTATTGAACGGATAAAACTTAAAAAAGTGATTGTATGACAGACGAAGAAATGATGAAAATCAATTTGCTGATTGACTGCCAAAGATACCCGTTAAAGATTCGTCGGGAAGACGAGCAACTCTACAGGGATGCAGCCAAGCTGATAGATAAGACCTTGAACAAATACAGGGACTGGATGCCCGATTTGGACTCCAACAACCATTGGGCTATGGCTGCCTTGGAATTAGCCTATTCCGCCATATCCATGAAAGGCAAGAACGACACGAAGCCTTACACGGAAAAGCTGGAGGAACTGACCAAGGAATTGGAAGCATACATCAGCAGAAAATAAAGATATTACATTTGAAATTTCACGCACACCTTTGCTAACAAGAGAAGAGTTCTTGATAGAAAGGCAGTGCGTTTTTTATTTATATAATTAACAAAAAAAGATGATAACAATAGTAATAACATCTATCGTATGTGCACTCCTCTGCGGTGTTCTTACTGTTTTGATAGTCAGACGCTCTCTGAACTCAAAATACAAGAACATCATCAAGGAAGCGGAAGCGGAAGCAGAGGTGATCAAGAAGAACAAGCTTCTTGAAGTGAAGGAAAAATTCCTCAACAAAAAGGCGGATTTGGAAAAGGAAGTCGCATTGCGTAACCAGAAGATCCAGCAGGCTGAAAACAAGCTGAAGCAGCGCGAACTGATGCTGAACCAGAAGCAAGAAGAAATCCAGCGCAAGCGCAATGAAGCTGACGCCATCAAAGAAAACCTGGAAGCACAAATCGCCATTGTGGACAAGAAGAAAGAAGAGCTGGACAAGCTTCATTCCCAAGAACGCGAAAAACTGGAAGCCATCTCAGGCTTGTCGGCTGAAGAAGCCAAAGAACGACTGGTGGAATCACTGAAAGAAGAAGCCAAGACACAAGCCGCATCGTACATCAACGACATCATGGACGATGCCAAGCTGACCGCCAACAAGGAAGCCAAGCGCATCGTCATCCAATCCATCCAACGAGTGGCCACAGAAACAGCCATCGAAAACTCGGTGACCGTATTCCACATCGAATCCGACGAAATCAAAGGCCGCATCATCGGCCGCGAAGGTCGCAACATCCGTGCACTGGAAGCTGCAACAGGCGTTGAAATCGTAGTAGACGACACTCCTGAAGCCATCGTCCTTTCTGCATTCGACCCCGTGAGACGTGAAATCGCCCGCCTGGCACTGCACCAACTTGTGACCGACGGACGTATCCATCCGGCTCGCATCGAAGAAGTTGTGGCAAAGGTACGCAAGCAGGTTGAAGAAGAAATCATCGAAACCGGCAAGCGAACCACCATCGACTTAGGTATCCACGGATTGCATCCGGAACTGATCCGCATCATCGGTAAGATGAAATACCGTTCTTCATACGGACAGAACCTGCTGCAACACGCACGCGAAACAGCCAACCTCTGTGCTGTAATGGCTTCTGAATTAGGCTTGAATCCTAAAAAAGCGAAACGTGCCGGTTTGCTCCACGATATAGGTAAAGTTCCCGATGAAGAACCGGAACTCCCACATGCATTGTTCGGTATGAAGATTGCAGAAAAGTACAAGGAAAAAGCCGACATCTGCAACGCCATTGGTGCCCACCACGACGAAGTAGAGATGACCAGCCTGCTGGCTCCTATCGTTCAGGTATGTGACGCCATCAGTGGTGCCCGTCCGGGAGCCCGTCGCGAAATCGTAGAAGCATACATCAAGCGCTTGAACGACCTTGAGCAACTGGCCATGTCCTACCCGGGTGTGACCAAGACCTACGCCATCCAGGCCGGCCGTGAACTTCGCGTCATCGTTGGTGCGGACAAGATTGACGACAAGCAAACCGAAAGTCTCTCTACTGAAATTGCCAAGAAGATTCAGGATGAAATGACTTATCCGGGACAAGTGAAGATTACCGTTATCCGTGAAACACGTGCGGTAAGCTTTGCCAAGTAAAAACATCGAAGCCAAATATCCATCTCCCTTTGCACATCGCTGCAAAGGGAGATTTTTTATTCTTATACTCGTAATACATCGAAGATACTTGTTGCCAGCGTACGAACATCAAGAGGTTTTGCCTAAAACGTGAAGGCGTTTTTCAAGCAGGAACTTATCAACTGAAAAAAACGAAGAAGTTGCAAAGTTGCAGGTTGCAAGTTGCACTATTTCAAGGAATCGGTTACGCATCCGAAAAACGCAACTTGCAACCCGCAACTTTTGTCGTATTTCGTTTTCCGTATGCAGGCCTCTTAGTCTAATATGTTGAA
>JAFVTL010000051.1 GCA_017503235.1 Bacteroidaceae bacterium
ACCGGCCTATCAAGCAGCTGAAAAAGGATTTACCAAAGCATTCGGAAAGAAGCCATTAGCGGTTCGTCGTGGAGGAAGTATCCCCATCATCAGCGATTTCGAGCAGATTTTAGGCATCAAGACCGTACTCATGGGATTCGGCCTGGAAGCGGACGCCATCCACTCGCCCAACGAAAGCTTCTCGCTTGACATGTTCCGCAAGGGCATCGAAGCCGTGGTAGAATTCCACTTGAATTATTCGAAATAATCACAGGAACAATAAGTTCATCGAATGGGTTAGGAACTGTATTTACTGCGGCAGTGGACAATCATTAGGAAGCTACAATTATTTAGAAGCTTTGTAATCCGCCACGATTCCCTCAGTTATCCATCGGGCGAGGG
Source organism: Bacteroidaceae bacterium (assembly GCA_017503235.1). Taxonomy (GTDB): domain Bacteria; phylum Bacteroidota; class Bacteroidia; order Bacteroidales; family Bacteroidaceae; genus Phocaeicola. The sequence goes on from JAFVTL010000051.1 coordinate 382, forward strand.
CTTGACGATTATTTTCTAGTACCAACCGTTGTTGATCACGCTTGTTACGGATATTTCCCAATTCAAGAAACACTGCTGCTGGAAGTGTATTGCGGAGTACATATAGATTTCGTTCGCTCACCGTACCATTAAAGCCCCGTCCCGGTTGATGTTTTTTGTATTTTGCAGCAAAAGTTGTGCGAAGCCGGTCAGCCAAGCGTTTTCCATTCCGGCTACCCTTCGCATGATAAAAATAAACATCCGTCTGTTTCCCTTGACTACGGCTATCTACGTGTACAAAGATAGCACGTTTATAGTTACCTTTATCTTGTTTGTAAAGTTTGTCCACCAAATCGCACCGTTGCTTCAGTCGCTGCACTTGATCAAGAGGAATTTTCTGCCCCATACATGTCTCACGTTTGCTGTTTGCCAGATAATGCCCACCTCGAATGCCATCTTTTTTATCCTGAATAATAAAATGCACTTTAGCTCCACGCATCAGCAACTCCCTTCCCAAACGAAGAACAATATCATAAGCATACTCATCTTCATGCAACTGACGCCCCTGATAGATGCCAATTGCACCGGGATCAGGCCCTCCATGCCCACATACCAAATAGAAACAGGCACCTTTCAATTCATTGGATGCAATCTGATAGGAAGCCTGTTTAGATCCAAACAGGGGTTCCTTGCCTGAAGCAGACTTCTTCTGTGCCGAAAGCGGCATGAGAACAAGTAACGAAAAGAATAATGTCAAGAGTGACTTTTGCATTGAACACGTCTTATTGGGCCAACAATTGGTCTATTTTTTTACATAGTGCAGCAAACTCATCTTCATTATATAGTCTTGTAAGCATTACTATCTTCCCACTACGGTCTATCAGAACATTCCGAGTAATTCCCGCCTCTCTATCTGCATATTTTGCAAAAATATCCGCACCAGGGTCAAGTGCCATCGGATAGGTTACACCCGTCTTTTCAGCAAAAGCATTTACTGTTTCCAAAGGTTCATCCCGATCAATACCATAAAGTGCAAAATCAGTATTATCCTTATGCTTCAACCAAATATCCTTTTCAATGAAAGGCATCTCCTTACGGCACACTCCACACCAGCTGGCGGTGAACTGAAGCATCACCACTTTGCCACGAAGGTCGGTAAGCTTCACCTTCTGTCCGTCAGTTAGCTCCATTTCAAAATCAGGTGCTTCATCACCCAATCTAACAATATAGCCAACCGAATCGGGGACGACAGCCTTGGGAACCTTATTTTCGATAGCACTTTCCACTTGTTCTGTTCCATTCTTCTTTCCATTTGTCTGACATGAAACCCCAATAAGGGACAATCCCATAATGATTAAAACTAACTTTTTCATAACGAACGAATTTTCAATAATATCCTATTCGCAAAGATATAGAAAATACCCATTAAATGAGGTACTTTAGAAAAACTTTCGTACTTTTGTACCCAAATTGAGTTAAAGTTTCAACAAATGAACGTATTAGAACTAAGTGAACAGGAAATAATCAGACGCAATAGTCTGAACGAACTGCGAGCCATGGGTATCGAGCCCTATCCAGCAGCTGAGTATGTAACCAATGCATTTTCTACTGATATAAAAGCTGAATTCAAAGATGAAGACGAACCACGCCCCGTTTCAGTGGCCGGACGTATCATGAGCCGCCGCGTCATGGGCAAGGCTTCGTTCGTTGAATTGCAGGATTCTAAAGGACGTATCCAAGTATATATCACCCGCGATGACATTTGTCCGGATGAAAACAAAGATATGTATAATGTCGTTTTCAAGCGTTTATTGGACCTTGGCGACATTATTGGCATTGAAGGTTTCGTTTTCCGTACCCAAATGGGAGAAATTTCCATTCACGCCAAGAAGTTGACCGTACTTTCCAAATCATTACGTCCTCTCCCTATTGTCAAATATAAAGATGGAGTGGCCTACGATAAGTTTGATGATCCTGAACTTCGCTATCGCCAACGTTATGTAGACTTGATTGTAAATGATGGTGTAAAGGAAACCTTCTTGAAGCGTTCTATCATCGTGAAGACCATGCGTGCCGTAATGGACGAAGCCGGTTATACCGAAGTGGAGACTCCGATTCTCCAGTCTATCGCCGGTGGTGCTAGCGCCCGTCCATTCATCACTCATCACAACTCCCTCGACATCGACCTTTATATGCGTATCGCTACTGAATTGTATTTGAAGCGCCTCATCGTAGGTGGCTTTGAAGGCGTGTACGAAATCGGCAAGAACTTCCGTAACGAAGGTATGGACAAGAACCACAATCCTGAATTCACTTGTATGGAACTTTACGTTCAGTACAAGGACTACAACTGGATGATGGACTTCACCGAAAAAATGTTGGAACGTATCTGTATCGCTGTGAACGGTTGTTCGGAAACCGTCATCGATGGCAAGACCATCAGTTTCAAGGCTCCGTTCCGCCGTTTGCCTATTTTGGATGCCATCAAGGAAAAGACCGGTTACGACCTCGAAGGAAAGAGCGAAGAAGAAATCCGAGAAGTTTGTAAAGCCTTGAACATGGAAATAGACGATACCATGGGCAAGGGTAAGTTGATTGATGAAATCTTTGGTGAATTCTGTGAAGGAACCTTCATCCAACCGACATTTATTACTGATTATCCGGTAGAAATGTCTCCATTGACCAAGATGCATCGTAGCAAGCCGGGCTTGACCGAACGTTTTGAATTGATGGTAAATGGTAAGGAATTGGCTAATGCTTACTCTGAATTGAATGACCCGATTGATCAGGAAGAACGCTTCAAAGAACAGATGCGTCTGGCCGACAAGGGTGACGATGAAGCGATGATTATCGACCAGGACTTCCTCCGCGCCTTGCAGTACGGCATGCCTCCGACATCGGGTATAGGTATCGGTATCGACCGTTTGGTAATGTTGATGACAGGCAATGCCTTCATCCAGGAAGTATTGTTCTTCCCACAGATGCGTCCGGAAAAGGTTGCTCCAAAGGACAATGCAGCCAAGTACACAGAATTGGGTATCAGCGAAGAATGGGTGCCTGTCATCCAAAAAGCTGGTTATAATTTGGTTAATGACATGAAAGAAGTGAATCCACAGAAACTCCACATGGACATCTGTGGCATCAATAAAAAATATAAATTAGGATTGAACAATCCAACTGTAGACGAAGTCGCAGAATGGATTAGCAAAATCTAAAGCTCATGAATCTGCCCGGTAAAATAGCAATTATGGGTGGCGGAAGTTGGGCCACAGCCATTGCCAAAATGGTATTAGGAAAAGCCGAATCCATTAACTGGTATATGCGCCGTGACGACAGAATTGAAGACTTCAAACGTTTCGGCCATAATCCGGCATATCTGACCAGCGTCCGTTTTGATATCAAGCGAATCAATTTCTCGTCTGATATCAATCAAGTGGTACGTGAATCTGACACTTTGATTTTCGTAACCCCCTCACCTTATTTGAAAAGTCACCTGAAGAAACTGAAGACCAAGCTTAAGGACAAGTTCATTATAACTGCAATCAAAGGGATTGTTCCTGATGAGAACTTGATTGTATCAGATTACTTCCACAAAATATATGGAGTACCTGAAGAAAATATTGCTGTCATTGCAGGTCCGTGTCATGCAGAAGAAGTGGCCTTGGAACGCCTTTCCTACCTGACTATAGGTTGCAAAGACATCCAAAAAGCCAAGATGTTTGCCCGCCAGTTATGCGGACATTACATCAAGACTTCAGTCAGCACAGACATTGTAGGTATAGAATACGCTTCTGTATTGAAAAATATCTACGCCATTGCCGCCGGCATTTGCAGCGGTTTGAAATACGGGGACAATTTCCAAGCTGTCCTTATATCCAATGCCGTGCAAGAGATGAACCGTTTGTTGAACACTGTAACGCCAGAAGAACGTTCTATCGATGACTCAGCTTACCTTGGCGACTTGTTAGTAACCTCCTACTCCAATTTCAGTCGTAACCGAGTGTTTGGAACCATGATTGGCAAAGGATACTCCGTAAAAAGTGCACAGATTGAAATGGAAATGATTGCCGAAGGTTACTATGGAACAAAATGCATCAAGGAGTTGAACAAGCACCTTCATGTCAACATGCCGATAGTAGATGCCATCTACAACATTCTGTACGAGCGCATCTCGCCTATGATTGAGATTAAATTACTAACTGACTCGCTCAGATAAAAACGCTAATATTATGAAAAATATCTGTTTGAACATTGAAAAGGCCGCATGCAGCAAGGTTATTGCTGCTTATGAGCCACAGGTTAAGTCCTGTATGGAAACTTTGGAAAAAGGTACTGGCTTGGGTAATGATTTTCTGGGATGGTTACATCTGCCTTCATCCATCACAGCCGAACACTTGGCCGATTTGAAAAGTGCCGCACAAGTATTGCGCGAAAATTGTGAAGTAGTTGTTGTAGCCGGTATCGGCGGAAGCTATTTAGGCGCACGTGCAGTCATTGAAGCTTTGTCTGACAGTTTCCAATGGTTAAAGACCAGCCAAGACAACCCGGTTATCGTATATGCCGGACACAATATTGGAGAAGACTATTTGTTCGAACTGACCTCATTCCTCAAAGATAAGAAGTTCGGTGTCATTAATATTTCCAAATCAGGAACAACTACAGAAACAGCTTTGGCTTTCCGCTTGCTGAAGAAGCAATGTGAAGACCAACGCGGTAAAGAAATGGCACAAAAATGCATTGTAGCCGTAACTGACGCCAAGAAGGGTGCCGCACGCATTACCGCCGACAAGGAAGGTTACAAGACATTCATCATCCCCGACAATGTCGGTGGACGTTTCTCTGTATTGACTCCTGTAGGATTGTTGCCTATTGCCGTTGCCGGATTCGACATTGAAAAATTGATAGAAGGTGCACGCGATATGGAAAAGGTATGCGGTTCCGATACTCCATTCTGTGAAAATCCTGCTGCTATCTATGCTGCAACCCGTAACGAATTGTACAAACAAGGAAAGAAAATCGAAATTCTTGTAAATTACAATCCCAAACTCCACTACATGAACGAATGGTGGAAACAGTTGTACGGCGAATCGGAAGGAAAAGATGGCAAGGGTATCTATCCGTCTGCAGTTGACTTCTCGACCGACCTTCACTCCATGGGACAATGGATTCAGGAAGGTGAACGTACCATCTTCGAAACTGTCATCTCCATTGAGAATCCGGACAATGAACTCCGCGTTCCATCAGACGAAGAAAACCTCGACGGTTTGAACTTCTTGGCCGGCAAGCGTGTAGATGAAGTGAACAAAATGGCCGAACTTGGCACTCAATTGGCACATGTAGACGGCGGTGTTCCTAATATGCGTTTGGTAGTACCTCAACTTAATGAGTATTATTTAGGACAAGTTATCTATTTCTTCGAAAAAGCCTGCGGCATCAGTGGTTATCTGCTCGAAGTGAATCCATTTAACCAACCGGGCGTTGAAGCATACAAGAAAAACATGTTCGCCTTGCTGAACAAACCCGGATACGAAGAAGAATCAAAAGCTATTCAAGCTCGTTTATAATAAGAAAAGGGAACTTTGAGTTCCCTTTTTTATTGAAAGCCAAAACCACATGTACAAAGAAGCAATCAATCATTACCTTCAAAAGACAGGACATACAGGCATTCATCTGAAAGCCGTACTCTTTGACATGGACGGAGTACTTTTCAACTCCATGCCCAATCATGCCGAAGCATGGCACAAGACTATGGCGAAATATGGTTTTACACTAAGTCGGGAAGAAGCCTATATGCATGAAGGACGAACCGGGGCAGCCACCATTAACATCGTCAGCCGGCGAGAACGGGGACATGACGCCACGGAAGAAGAAATCAAAAAAATATATCACACCAAAAGCGAGCTTTTCAATCAATATCCTCAAGCAGAACGAATGCCGGGAGCTCTTGAAATCCTCACAAAAATAAAAGAAGGCGGGCTGACTCCCATGATAGTAACCGGTTCTGGACAGACATCTTTACTTGATCGTTTGAATCATAACTTCCCCAACATTTTCCGGAAAGAACTGATGGTGACAGCATTCGACGTCAAATATGGGAAACCCAATCCGGAGCCCTATCTCATGGCCTTGAAAAAAGGGAACTTAAAACCTAACGAAGCCATTGTAGTAGAAAATGCCCCTTTAGGTGTAGAGGCTGGAGCGGCTGCAGGCATCTTCACCATTGCAGTCAACACAGGCCCCTTGCCCGACCAAGCACTTTTGAACAGTGGAGCCAATCTGCTATTCCCTTCTATGCCAGATTTCAATGAACATTGGCAAACATTCTTAAACGACCTGTCACTTGGTTAAATTTGTTTACGCAGTCAAAAAAAAAATATATCAGCCATCATATTTTTCTGACATATTCCTATATTTGCACCATCATTTTAAATAAAAAGACTATGAGAGTAATTATTGAACCCGATTACCAGTCACTGTCCCAATGGGCAGCCAACTATGTTGCAAACAAAATCAATGCAGCTAAGCCCACCGAAGAGAAACCTTTTATACTTGGATGCCCTACCGGTTCATCGCCATTAGGCATGTACAAAAAATTGATAGAGCTTTACAAAGAAGGAAAGGTTTCATTTCAAAACGTTGTCACTTTCAACATGGACGAATATGTTGGATTGCCAGAAGAACATCCTGAAAGTTACCATTCTTTCATGTGGAATAATTTCTTCAACCACATTGACATCAAAAAAGAAAACGTACATATATTAAATGGGAATGCCGAAGACTTAGAAACAGAATGCGCTAACTATGAAAAGATGATACAAGAAGCCGGAGGAGTAGACCTCTTTATGGGAGGAATCGGCCCTGACGGACATATCGCTTTTAACGAACCTGGTTCTTCACTCAATTCACGGACACGCGTCAAGACTTTGACAACAGATACCATCATTGCCAATTCACGTTTCTTCGACAACGACATCAACCAAGTTCCCAAAACAGCCTTGACTGTAGGCGTAGGTACTGTTATGGACGCCAAAGAAGTGATGATTGTATGCAACGGACACAACAAAGCAAGAGCTTTGCAACAAGCCATTGAAGGTGCCGTAAGCCAAATGTGGACCATCACAGCACTCCAGATGCACCCACATGGAATCATCGTTTGTGACGAAGCCGCTTGCGATGAACTGAAAGTAAGCACTTACAAATACTTCAAGGATATTGAGAAAAACAATCTCTAATAGAATATGAAAGCCGTCATGACGGCTTTCATACTTTTATAAAATTTTCACTTAAAAAGAGGACGGACTACAACTATCTAATTGTAATCCGTCCTCTTCCCATGTACACCCGATGAGAATCGAACTCATATCGTCGGAACCGGAATCCGGTATTCTATCCATTGAACTACGGGTGCAAGCCAATATAGTGGCACAAAAGTACAAATAATCTTTGTTCCTACCTAACAAAATGTGCAAAAAACAAGAACGCAGATTAATTTGTATAGCAAAAAAGCAAACATATAGACATTTTGACAATATTTTTGCGAAAATAATTAGCAATATCACAAATAATCCCTATATTTGCCAACGATTTAGAAATTAGACAGTAAAAAAGAATGAGTTATCTTATCAAACCTGCTAACTATAAGCCTGTGCTCGATCTAAAACAGACCGAGGTGGGTATCAAACAAATAAAAGAGTTCTTTCAACAGAACCTTTCATCCGAATTACGTCTGCGACGCGTAACTGCTCCTTTGTTTGTATTGAAAGGAACCGGAATCAACGATGATCTGAGCGGCGTAGAGCGTGCCGTCACTTTCCCTATCAAGGATCTTGGCGATGCAAAAGCTGAAGTTGTACACTCCTTGGCCAAATGGAAAAGACTGACATTGGCCGAATATGGAATAGGTCCGGGCTATGGTATCTATACAGACATGAATGCCATCCGCGCAGACGAAAAGTTAGGAAACTTACATTCATTATATGTAGACCAATGGGATTGGGAACGAAGCATTACTCCCGAGCAACGCAGTGTTGACTTCCTGAAACAGATAGTCACCCGAATCTACTCTTCCATGCGCCGTACCGAATACATGGTTTGTGAAATGTATCCGCAAATCAAGTCATTCCTTCCGCATGACATCCAATTCATCCATTCGGAAGAACTGCTCCAAATGTATCCTGACCTTACTCCCAAAGAACGTGAACACGCCATCACCAAGAAATATGGAGCTGTATTCATCATTGGTATTGGATGCAAACTGAGCAACGGAGAAGTGCACGACATGCGAGCACCCGACTACGACGACTATACAACCATTGACCCACAAACCGGCCTTCCCGGCTTGAACGGTGACTTGCTGGTATGGGATGAAGTTCTCGACCGTTCGGTAGAACTTTCTTCCATGGGCATCCGCGTTAACAAAGAAGCTTTGTTGAAGCAATTGGAACTGAGCGGCCTTGAGGAACGCAAGGAACTCTATTTCCACAAGCGTCTGCTCGACGACACCCTTCCACTCAGTATCGGAGGCGGCATCGGCCAATCCCGACTTTGCATGCTCTATCTGCAAAAGGCTCATATTGGAGAAATACAAGCCAGCATATGGCCGGAAGACATGCGTAAAGAATGCGCCGAATGGGGAATGCAACTGATCTAATGAAGAACAGAACGAATATAAAAGTGTCATTTCAATTGAAATGGCACTTTTATATACAATTTGTTCAATCTATAAAATCCACCTATCTTTAGAGTCCATAAAATCCATCCCATGAATGTACAGATAGAAGAAAGCTGGAAAAAGCAGCTTGCCCCAGAATTCGAGAAGCCTTATTTCATCAAACTGACAGAGTTTGTCCGCAACGAATATCGGAGTACCACCGTCTACCCTCCGGGCAAATTAATATTCAACGCATTCAACCTATGCCCGTTTGACAAGATTAAAGTGGTCATTATCGGACAAGATCCATACCATGGTCCCAGACAAGCCCACGGACTTTGCTTTTCTGTAAACGACGGAGTAGCCTTCCCTCCTTCTCTACAGAATATATTCAAGGAAATACAAAGCGATTTGGGGAATCCTATTCCAACCAGTGGAAACCTTACCCGTTGGGCCAACCAAGGCGTACTGTTACTGAACGCCACACTGACCGTGAGGGCCCATCAAGCCGGTTCGCACCAACGCAAAGGATGGGAAGAACTGACCGATGCCGCTATCCAGGCTCTGGCTTCCCAACGCGAACATCTTGTCTTCATTCTTTGGGGGGCCTATGCCCAAAAGAAAGGTGCTTTCATCGACCGTAACAAGCATCTGGTGCTATCATCCGCCCATCCGTCTCCCCTATCCGCCTACAACGGATTCTTTGGAAACAAGCACTTCAGCAAGACCAATGAATATCTGATTGCCCACGGAGAAAGTCCCATCGAGTGGTAAAAGAAGCGACAAGCGCTTAATCATACCAGGTAACCGTACTACCTGTATTACTACGCTGATCCCACTTCAAAGCGTCAGTCAGCATACCCGATAGTGCACGGATACTGAAATTATAAGAAGTAAACGGACCGAACACCAAACCACAACTCATGGTGAAGCAGTGCATGTCACGTGATATGTTGACCGTAGTCATGGACATTTTTTTCTGTGTAAAGTCGTAACCCGAAGAGTAGTTGATGTTCCAACGGCTACCCAACTTCAAGTTACCACTTGCATTCAACGAATGAGTAATGGAGTAAGGATAACGCATCGTTTTCCGATTGAACTTCTTCTTGTCTCTGTTTTCACGGATACTATAGCTATAGCTCAGGTTCAACGACCAAGGCATCTTGAACGCCAGATATCCATCGTCGCTCATCGACGCTTTTTCCGTCTTACGAGGCTGAGTCTGCTTCTTACGCAGTTCTTCTTCCCTTTCCGCATCCGTCAAATATTCATCATCTTCATCTTCGTCGTCCGTCTTTTCCTCCCCTTCTTCGTCTTCCTTCGGACCGAACCACTTCTTCCAGGTTTCATTGTTCAGTGTATACGAGAATGAACCGCTATAACCTTGGAAACGGCCGAAACGTCCATAAGACCATTCCGTACGGTCGCCCACTATGATGTTACCATTCTTGTCATATTGGTAGGCATACGTAGCGAAAGAAGCATTCATGTTGAATGTATAACTCTTGGTCAGCTTCAGACGAAGGCTCATGCTCAAGTCACTCCACGGACGGGTCTTTGCTGCTGCATTGTATGATATATTGGCCGACAGTTGGTCTATCAAGCTGATTTTCTTCACGCCCGTCGTATCCTTGTCCGATTTCACCTTCATTTCCACATTATTGTCTATCGAGAAGTTGAACGACTTCTGCATCCCCTTACCCGGCACCCCGAAGGCCATGCCTTGATAAGGCGAATACTCTACGGTACGCACTTCTCCCTTTTCATCCGTATAGGTATAGACATCATAATAGCCATAACGCGCTTCACCGAAGTCAGGGGCATAACTGAAGCTCACCGAAGGAGTAAAGACGTGGCGTATCATCTCAACCTTGTCGCCGAACATCTTCCAAGGCTTAAAGAAACCATACAATTTGGTGTTCATCTGCAAGGTCAGGTTGTAGTTATACACTCGATTGAAACCGCTGATAGTATCGCGTTTGATCTTATCTCTGGCCGTCGGGTCATAGCTCTGCTTCACCTTATTCATATACCAACGTTCGGTGTAGTTGAAGCTGGGCACCACATTGATATACTTGAACAAAGTAAACGTAGCACTGACCGGTATCGTATGCTGCATACCATTTCTCCATTCGCTCAATGAATGTTTGAAAAGCATATCATCCTTCGTACTGATGGAGTTGGTAAGACGACCGGTATATTGGAAAGCAATCTTTTCATACCAGCGTTCCTCGCCCACCGCCTTCTTGCGCTTGAAAGGATAGATACGATTCAGCGAAACGTTCAAGTCAGGAAGGGTCACACTGACAGAAGAGTCGCGTGTATTCTGGGTGATGTTGAAGGTACTTGATATGTTCAGACCTATTTCCGGGAAGGTGCGCGAATAGCTCACACTTGATGCCTTGGTATTGTTTGAATACTGTTGGGGATTATAAAGGCTGCTCAAGTTACGCCGGTCATAACTACTGGTCGCAAAGTTCACGTTGGCCGAGAAAGTACTGTTAGGGCTCGATTTGGGGTCTTGACGATGCGTCCAAGCTATCTTGAAGTCTTTTGTCACCATATAGTCCGGCATATTCTTTTCGCCGGTCTTGGTTACAATGTAGCTCGCATTGAATGAGCCGCTATACTTGTAACGCTTCACATAATTGGACTGTGTGGAAAGCCCCCACGAACCCTTCGTAAAGATTTCGCCCAACAGCTTCAAGTCCATATTGTCGCTGATGGCAAAGTAATATCCCCCATCGCGCAGATAGAAACCTCGGTTCATTTCATCCCCGTAAGTCGGCATGATGAAACCCGACGAGTAGCTGCTGCTGAAAGGGAAAAAGCCAAAAGGAACCGCAATAGGCAGATGGACATCCTCCACTACCAGATGGGCAGGCCCGAATACCGCATTCTTTTTAGGACGGACCTTGGCCATGGACAAGTCCAAATAGAAATGGGGATGTTCGTGGTCACAAGTGGTATATTTGCCTTTTCGCAAATAGATTTCATTGTTAGGCCCCTTCTTGGCTTCCTGACTGGTGACATAGCCTTCACCCTGCTGGGTCACGATACCATTGATGAAGCCTCGCTTCGAATCGAAATTGTATCGCATGATTTTCGATTCATAAGGAGTATCACTGTCCTTGAACACGGGTGTACCGCTTTCCACGCCGGTCGAGTCTTCCACACCACGGGCATAAACCGTGCTGCTGTCCATATTCAACGTAATCAATTCAGCGGTCAGTTCTATGTTTTCATAGTTCACCTGACTTTCGCCAAACAACTGCGCCGTAAAGTTCTCGGAGATGTCAATGGAGTCTTTTGCCTTATAGGTAACGGGCGACGTCAAAGGCTGCTTCTTCTTCCCGATGGAGTCGAGGAAAAGGCTGTCCGAAGTTATGGAGTCTACCTGCAACGTGTCATTCGCCAAACCCCGGTTACGGTTTCGACGGGCACGCTGGGCGTCCACATTCAGCGTACACCACATGAAAAGCCCCAAAATGATGAAAAGTATATGTGTATGTCGTTTCAATGACGTCATTCTATCTTAATCGCTTTGAAAGGACAAAATTAAGCATTATCCTCCAAATACGAAGCATTTGCCACGATTTTAATGTATTTTTAAGATAGGAAGGGGGAATCTCCGAGCCCGACAAACAAACAAGAGCCACTATTCATGCATGTTTACAGAAAGCGTTCACACCATTCCTTAAAACGGATAACTCCCTCCTCGCCATACTTGGAGATACTCTTCAAAGCCTTTTCCACACTCTTTTCACGATCCAGATGAGTCTTGGAAAAGAACTTGTCGGCGAAACAGACCACTTGCTCCTCCAACGAGACTGGCACCATCTCACGATGGGGTACCGGCAGGTTTTGGCGGACAATGCTTTCGAGCGAAATGCCGGCTCCCGTATGCCGTTCGCACACCATGGCATGTCGGGGGAAGCCCTCGCGTTGCAACAGCTCGGATCCCAGATAGCCATGACAGATATAAGGATGTGTTCCGTAACAATGGATGCCATCCGCATCGGTCATGAAGATACCGATGTCATGCAATAAGGCCGCTTCTTCCAGGAACTGACGGTCGAGGGACAATTCGGGATGCCGGTCGGCTATCCAAAGAGCCTTTTCGGCCACCGAACGGCTATGGGTAAGCAGAATGTGCCTCAGTTCATTATTCTCAGGGTAATATTTATCAATGATTGCTATCGCATCCATAATTTTTCCTATTTTTGTGCAAGTATACGAAATAATCTCCAATAGCATGATAAGGAAACTTGAAATTCTAATGCTCATCGTATGGCTGACCGGATGCATTCAGGCGCAGCCTTTACGTACCGGTGCCGAACAGACAGAAAAGCTGATACCACTCTTGAAAGACAAACGCGTGGCGTTAGTGGTCAACCAGACCTCCATCGTCGGCAAGACACAAACCCACTTGCTTGACACGCTGGTATCTTTAGGAGTAAACGTCAAGAAAGTATTTGCACCGGAACATGGATTCCGAGGAAATGCCGATGCCGGCGAAACGGTACGGAACGGCCGCGATGTAAAAAGCGGATTGCCCATCCTGTCGCTTTATGGAAAGAACAAGAAACCTACCGCAGCGCAATTGGCGGATGTCGACGTAGTTGTATTTGACATTCAAGACGTTGGAGCACGTTTCTACACATACATCAGTACCATGCACTATGTAATGGAGGCTTGCGCCGAGAACAACAAGACACTGATTGTAACCGACCGTCCCAATCCATGCGACTATGTGGACGGCCCCATACGCGAAGCCCAGAAGAAAAGTTTTGTAGGGATGCATCCCATCCCTGTATTGCATGGATGCACAATAGGCGAACTGGCTCAAATGATCAATGGTGAAGGCTGGCTCAACGAGGGCGTGAAATGCAAGCTCATCGTCCTCCCGATGAAAGGTTGGAAACACGGACAGGCCTATTCCCTTCCGGTCAAGCCATCCCCCAACCTACCTAATGAACAGGCCATTGCGCTATACGCCTCGCTTTGCCCTTTCGAAGGAACCTCAGTCAGTGTAGGACGAGGCACTTACATGCCTTTCCAGGTAATCGGTTCGCCCCACATCAAGGGGTTCCCCTACTCATTCACTCCCCAATCCCTCGATGGATTTGACAAGAACCCGCTCCATAAAGGAAGAAGTTGCAACGGACTAGACTTGCGCAAGGTGGAAGCGCCCAAAGGGCTTTCATTGCAATACGTCATTGATATGTACAAAGCCTATCAGAGGCAAGGTAAGACACAGGAGTTCTTCTCGCGAGCTTCTTGGTTTGACCAGCTGATGGGCACAAACAGTGTACGCCTCCAGATTATGGAAGGAAAGGATGAAGCCACCATCCGAGCCGGTTGGGAGAAGGCATTGGAAGACTATCGGAACATACGCCGGAAGTATCTCTTGTATTAGTCCTGTCCTTTTCGCTTTTTCCACAACTGCCAGCTGTTGAACAGGTTCTGCCAGATGACATAACTGCCCGGAGCTACCGAAGAAAGTGGATTCAAATAGGTACAAGCCATCCAAATGGCAAGTACCGTATTCTTTTGTCCCAATGCTTGTCCTGCACTGATACGGTCATCGTAAGCACTGCCTATCCGCTTGCCGAGGAAGAACTGGATGGCACAAGCCAATAATCCGCCAAAGGCAACCAGCAACTCGACTGAGACCGGAGCCGTTCCGGTGACCAACGAACGCACCGTCTGCCCCGTCACAATGACAAGAGCCACCGCCCACAAATAGAAAGCGACACCATGGCATGCCATCAGCACCCGATGAACAGAGGGTACAAAACGGCGGAGCAACAATGCCACAATAAACGGAGAAAGGAGCAACGGGAACACCTTACCCAAAATCTTGAAGAAAGCCGCCCAGAAGGTAAGCCCGGCATGTGGCTCGACCAACGGGAAAACCAATGGCACGATAATGGCCGCCATCAGATTGGACAACAACGTATAAGTCGTAAGCGTAGAAGCACTCCCCCCTAACTTATGGGTAATGACCGCTGCAGCTGTAGCTGTAGGGCATATCAGACAGACCATCAAACCCTGGAAAGCGATACGGAAGGACGCTTCCATTGGAAAAGAAATCAGCCAAAGAGCTATCAAGCCAGAAGTAAGTATCTGTATGGCCAACAGCCATCCATGCCACGGACAAGGCTTCAGGTCCTTCGGTTCCATCTTACAGAAGGTAAGCAGCAATTGGGCAAAGATGAGCAACGGAGTAAGCCACTCCACCGTTTGAAGGATAGACGGCTTGAGCGGATTCAGGAAAGGGAAACCCGCCAAAAGGAAATAGCCTAAGGCACCTGTCAGCATGGCCAAAGGCAAAGTCCAGTTTCGAATAAACTTCCACATGTTACGGTTGATTTATTTCGGGGCAAAATTAACAAAGATTCTCCAAACCAACCTTATTAGCAATACAAAAAGTGTCATTCGGAGGACTCCTCCTTTGTCATCCTTACTCACTCCTGGCAAAACCCTCACTGACGCAACTACACCTAGGCAGCACTCACCCTCACCATTCTACTTGTAGGGACAAGGCGTGCCTTGTCTTCATCACCAACTCATTCAATGCCATTAAAGGACAGGGCACGCCTTGTCCCTATATTTAGCCTTCATCTCCCTCTAACTCCTTTAACTACTCTATTTAAAACTAACCGCCAACAAAGGGGATATTAGTTGCAAACAAGTATCGAATTAGCTGTAAAGAACCGCATAATTCGCTCTTCCACATACCGTGGAATTTCTCTTCCACATATTGTGGAAGAGTTTCTCCACATAATGTGGAAGACGTTTTCCACATAATGTGGAAAAGCGAATATTCCATCGTTTTACGGCTAATATAACGGCTCTTTACAGCTAATTTGACGGCTATATTCTTATAAAATTACCCTTCACCATGGTTCTCAAGAAGCTCCTTCACCAGGGAACCTCACCGTAACACATTGATTTACAGAGAGTGTGAAGTTCCGACCGAAGTGAGGAGGAGTCACCATTTATAAACAGTATATCCTATGGATAGCATCCGCTGAACATTCTGCCTTTATCTCCCCAAAGGAGCGAAGCGACTATCTCCCTTTATCTCCCTTAACTACTTAAAATTACACCCAAGATATTGTAATAATGTACGCGCGCGAGCTCATCTACAAACAACCAGTTCCTACCGCTCTCCTATTTTTCGGGTTTTATGGCAACTTTGGTACATAAAAAAAAGAAAAGCAGACGCATATGAGCCCGTTTTCAGTAAAAATCGTTACTTTTGCAATTGCATACGTATGAAATGGAACAGGCTATACATAGTATCCCTCCTGTGCTGCCTATGGGTTGCCCTCCCTACCTTCTGCTCCAAAGCGGAAGCTCAGGACTTTACGGTGGTCATCGACCCCGGGCATGGCGGACGTGACCCCGGCGCAGTAGGCCGGAAAGGCAAAGAAAAGGACATCAACCTAAAGGTGGCCTTGAAGTTAGGCCGGCTCATCCAAAACAACTGCAAGGATGTGGACATCGTATATACCCGTCAGAAGGACGTGTTCGTCACCTTGAACCGCCGTGCGCAAATAGCCAACAACGCCAAGGCCGACTTGTTCATCTCCATCCACACCAACTCCGTAGCCAAAGGACGCACCGTCAGAGGTACAGAAACCTACACCTTAGGATTGCACCGCACCGACGACAACCTGGAAGTGGCCAAGAAGGAAAACTCCGTCATCCTAATAGAAAGTGACTACGAGCAGCGCTATGCCGGATTCAACCCCAACTCATCGGAAAGCTACATCATCTTCGAGTTTCTGCAAGACAAGAACATGGAAAAGAGTGTGCAACTGGCCACTTACATCCAAAAGCAATTCAAGAATACTGCCAAACGTATAGACAAAGGAGTACATCAAGCCGGATTCCTCGTGCTTCGGGAAACTTCCATGCCGGGAGTCTTGGTAGAGCTCGGCTATATATCCACCCCTGACGAAGAAAAATACCTGCTGAGCGAAGCCGGCACGGACGCATTGGCAAAAAGCATTTACCAAGCATTCATCAGCTATCGGAAACAGACAAATCCGGACAAGGCCGCCAATACCAAACCCCAACAACCGGCGGACCATGAACCAACCTCCGGACAAATTGTTACTGAAAGCAAGAAAGAGCCCAAACAAACGGCCTCAGCGACAACCGGCAAGCAACAAAGCGGGAAACCCGTATTCAAGATACAGATACTGGCTTCGGGACAGAAGCTGCCTGCAGGAAGCAAGCAGTTCAAAGGACTTTCGCCCATCTCGCACTATCAAGAAGGAGGACTCTATAAATACACTTATAGAGAAAGTACCGACTACAATGAAATTCTGCGCATCAAGCGCCAGATAGCCTCAAAATTCAGCGAAGCATTTATCGTAGCCTTCAAGAACGGTCAAAAGATGAATGTAAACCAAGCAATCGAAGAATTCAAGAAAAATAAGAAATAAACCAAACTCCAAAGAGAATGAAAAAGGAAATAAAGATAGGCCTTATAGGAATCGTAGCACTGGCAATGCTCATCTTTGGCATCAACTACCTAAAAGGAATCAAGATGTTCCAATCGGCACGAAACTATTACGTAGAATTCACCAACATCAACGGATTGGCCACATCCAGTCCCGTATTTGCCAACGGATACAAAGTGGGAATAGTCAGAGACATCAGTTACAACTATCAGAAGCTGGGCCACGTCATTGTAGAAGTGGAACTGGACAAGGAGATGAGAATTCCCCAAGGAAGCCGGGGCGAACTGGTGACTGAAATGTTGGGAACAGTCAAGATGAACCTATTGCTGGCGTTGGAGAACCCCACCTTCTGCCAACCCGGAGACACCTTGGTCGGAATTGCCAATAATGGATTGATGGGCGTAGCCGAAACCATGGTACCGCAAGTGGAACAGCTTCTCCCCAAGATGGATTCTATCCTAAACTCACTGAATCTGTTATTGGCCGATCCGGCATTGGCCGCTACCCTTCGAAACACTGAACAGATTACAGCCAATCTGAACACTACCACGACCGAACTGAACCGAATGGTCAAGAACGACCTTCCGCAGATTGCCGGCAACCTAACCACTATCACCGACAACATGTCTCTAATCAGCAACAATCTGAAAGACATAGACTATGCACGCACATTCAGCAGCATCGATTCGACATTGCGCAATGTAAAGATGCTCACAGACAAGTTAAGCAGTACCGACAATACCATCGGATTGTTCTTGAACGACCCTTCGCTTTATCAGAACCTGAATGCGACAAGCATCAATGCCGCCTCCTTGCTGAACGATTTGAAGGAGCATCCCAAAAAGTATGTACACTTCTCCATCTTCGGACGAAAGGAAAAGACGAAAGAATAGCAAATTAGATTTTATCTAAATAAACGTTCCGGAATCATTTTCTTCAAATTCAGCCGAGACCAAATTACAGGCTAGAAGAAAAAGATTCCGGACTTTGCTTATGTCCAAAGGCAAAAACGAATGTATCCCTTGTAAGTTACTAGTTTACAAGAGCTTGCAATTATCCAAATTTATTTTCGAAGGCCGTTTAATAGAGTTTTTATAACAGACTGATGATAAGGTATTTAGCTTTTATTCCAAAAAAGCAAGAAAAAAGTCATTTGTTTTTTTGAAAATTCATTTCGAAATTTGCGATAGTAGAAGTAGAGCTTTATTATTTGAATGTCTGATATGATTGAGAACGAACACAACGCCTTGTGGAACCTTTGCCTCCGGAGAATCCGGGACAATGTTGACAAGGTGGTATATGAAAGATGGTTTGAGCCTATCGTACCTTTGCAGTACGAGAATAAGGAATTGACCATTGGAGTCCCCAGCCAGTTTTTCTATGAAATACTGGAAGAGAAGTATGCGGGATTATTGAGTGCAACCCTGAATAAAGAAATAGGGGAAGGCACGCAATTGTTATATCGTGTTCTAATCGACAAGACAAACGGAGAAAGCATCACCATTGAAGGACGCAAAGGAACCAACGTAGCTCCTGCCCGCCCAATCACAGACGGTAATAAAGCACCGAATCCAATCAAGGCACCCGCCCCACAAGATTTGGATTCACAATTGATACCCAACTACAACTTTGAAAACTTCATCAAAGGAACCAGCAATGAATTCTCACGGAGCGTAGGCGAAACCATCGCCGAAAATCCGGCAAAGACCTTTAATCCATTGTTCCTGTACGGTCCGTCCGGAGTGGGAAAGACACACCTTTCCAACGCCATCGGAGCACGTATCAAGGAATTGCATCCGGACAAGCGGGTTCTTTATGTATCAGCTCACCTGCTCCAAAGACAATACACCGATTCGGTTCGAAACAACAACTTCAACAGTTTCATGAATTTCTACCAGAGTATCGATGTATTGATTGTGGATGATATACAGGAGTTTTCCGGATTGACCAAGACACAGAATACATTCTTTCATATCTTCAACCACCTCCAACAGAACGGCAAGCAACTGATTCTGACTTCTGACCGTGCCCCTGTCATGCTCGTCGGTATGGAAGACCGATTGCTGACCCGATTCAAATGGGGACTGATTGCAGAGTTGGACAAGCCCGACGTCGAATTAAGAAAGAACATTCTGCGTAGCAAGATTCACCGCGACGGATTGACCATCTCCAACGAAGTCATCGATTTCATCGCTGAGAACGTAAACGAAAGCGTACGCGAACTGGAAGGTGTCATCCAATCATTGTTGGCACGTTCCATCTACCTGAAACGTGAAATCAACATCAGTTTGGCTGAGCATGTCATCAACAAGGCTGTACGATACGAAAAGAAGCCTGTGACCATTGAAGACATCATCAGCAAAGTATGTGCACACTATAACATTGAAGAAAACGCTATCTTCAAGAAAACCAGAAAGCGGGAAATCGTACAGGTACGACAGATATCCATGTACTTAGCCAAAAAGCATACAGGCTACTCTTCCGCCAAGATTGGACAAATCGTAGGCAATCGTGATCACGCCACCGTTGTACACGCTTGCAAGATAATCAAGAACCAACTGGAGGTTGACAAAGCCTTCCATGCTGAAGTCAAAGAAATCGAAATACAATTGCAGAACAAATAAAAAGAAATGACAGTGTGTCATAATGTGTTTTAGGCACGGATTACACGGATTGCACGGATATTTTAATGGATACGCACACTAAAAAACCGTGTTTATCCGTGTAATCCGTGCCTAAAAAAAATAAGTGGATGCGTATTTTCGACACATCCACAATAATTATGAATTTTCAAATATCGGACTCACATTATTTAAGAAACCCCTGACGTTTCAACGTTTTCAACAAAGCTTCCGACATCGATTCATTGTCAGTTTTCCGATAGCGAATATCAGTGAACACTTGTGCCAACGTTTCCTTGCCATTCACTTCTACAAAATGTTTGTTTTCAGAAAGAGACTCCTTATATTCATAAATCCGGTCAATATCAACGGATTCATAATCCGCATAAGTCTCTTGATGTATAATTCCCTTTATTGGAAGTCTGTCTGGTTGTGCCGGACATTCGTCCGGATAACCAACCGTTATGGTAGCAATCGGCATCACCAGTTCCGGAAGATTCAATACTTCTATAATTTTATCAGGATTATAGATGGTAGTACCCAAATAACAAATACCCAAACCATGAGCCTCTGCCAGAGTGCAGAAATTCTGAACGACCAACAATGTATCACTTGCCGCATTCAAGAATGAAATGAGATTATCATATCCCGGTTCCGTCTTACGCAATCGACACCACTTGCTGAAGCGGTTGAAATCGGCACAAAAAGTCAACACAACCGGAGCATTAGTCACCATCGGTTGATTAAAATGAGCCGGCGCCAATCTCTCTTTCATTTGCGAATCGCGAGTTACCACTACACTATAAAGCTGCATATTGCCCATCGTAGAAGCACGAAATGAATCTTCCAACAATTGGTCCAACAAGGCAGGAGACACATCATCCTGCTTATACTTACGGATAGTCCGTCTATTTCTTATACAATCCATATATCTATATTTTTCTGCAAACATACATAAAAATCCTTCATCCATCAAGAAAGTTAGGGAACAAAAAGGAACTCTCCATTTAGCAATGTGTACCACAACATAGCCACAGGGCAGAATTAGTGGCAAATGCAAAAAACGCACTGCCTTTTCACAGCGAGGAATAACACAAAAAAGAACCGAGCAGAATCAACAATTTACCATTTTGGACAACTTTTGCCTATACCACAAAAATTACATCATTGATATCCAGCCAATTAAACAACCCAATTGGAAAACTTTGCAAATTGTTGATAACTTCTTTGGCAAATATTTTGCAGAATTAAAAAACATAATTAGATTTGCACAGACATTCAAATAGCAAAGCAAATACTTCTACAGCTCAACGAACATTTACTATTAAATCTATAAAAAAGTGGAAAAACAAACGTACTCTTACGAAGAAGCCTTCGCCAAATCATTGGAGTATTTCAATGGCGACGAACTTGCAGCCAGAGTCTGGGTCAACAAGTACGCGGTTAAGGATTCCTTCGGAAACATTTACGAGCAGTCTCCAGAAGACATGCATTGGCGATTGGCCAATGAGGTAGCCCGCATCGAAGCTAAATACAAGAACGGGCTGAGTGCACAACAACTGTTTGAGTTGTTCGATCATTTCAAGTACATCGTACCTCAAGGAAGCCCGATGACGGGTATCGGTAACGATTTCCAAGTAGCTTCTTTATCTAATTGCTTTGTAATTGGTATGGACGGGGAAGCCGACTCATACGGAGCCATCATCCGTATTGACGAGGAACAAGTACAATTGATGAAGCGTCGTGGAGGTGTAGGACACGATTTGTCCCACATTCGTCCAAAAGGTTCTCCTGTAAAGAACTCTGCTCTGACTTCTACAGGTCTCGTTCCTTTCATGGAACGCTACTCCAACTCTACCCGCGAAGTGGCACAGGACGGACGACGCGGTGCGTTAATGTTAAGCGTATCCATCAAGCACCCGGATTCTGAATCGTTCATCGACGCCAAAATGACCGAAGGAAAGGTGACCGGTGCGAACGTATCGGTAAAACTGGATGATGACTTCATGAGAGCTGCCACTGAAGGTACTCCGTACATACAACAGTACCCGATTTATGGCAACAATCCGAAAATTACAAAAGAAATCAACGCCAAAGCTTTGTGGGAAAAGATTGTACACAATGCATGGAAATCAGCAGAACCCGGTGTTTTATTCTGGGATACCATCATCCGTGAATCCGTACCCGACTGTTATGCAGACTTAGGTTATCGTACCGTATCCACTAACCCGTGCGGTGAAATTCCTCTTTGTCCTTACGATTCATGCCGTTTGTTGGCCATCAACCTCTACTCTTATGTAGTCAATCCGTTCACCAAGGATGCCTACTTCGACTTTGAATTGTTCAAGAAGCATGTTGGTTTGGCACAACGTATTATGGACGACATCATCGACCTGGAATTGGAAAAGATTGAAAAGATTATGGAAAAGATCGAATCCGATCCTGAAGGTGAAGAAGTGAAAGGCGCAGAAAGACATTTGTGGCAAAAGATATATAAGAAGAGTGGACAAGGCAGACGTACCGGTGTAGGTATCACTGCTGAAGGCGACATGATTGCCGCTATGGGTCTCCGCTATGGAACAGAAGAAGCTACCGCATTCTCGGAAGAAGTTCACAAGACTGTAGCTTTGGAAGCATACCGCTCTTCTGTAAATATGGCTAAGGAACGTGGAGCCTTTGCTATCTATGACTGGGAAAGAGAAAAAGACAATCCGTTTGTAAACCGCATCAAGGATGCAGACCCCGCATTGTATGAAGAAATGAAACAATACGGTCGTCGTAACATCGCCTGCCTGACCATCGCTCCAACCGGTACAACCAGTCTGATGACACAAACGACTTCGGGTATCGAGCCTGTATTCATGCCAGTATACAAGCGTAGAAGAAAAGTAAATCCAAACGACCCGGAAGTACATGTGGACTTCACCGATGAAACCGGCGACGCTTACGAAGAATACATCGTTTACCACCACAAGTTCCTGACATGGATGAAGGCTAATGGTTATGACACCGAAAAGCGATACACTCAAGAAGAAATTGACGAGCTGGTAGAAAAATCACCATACAACAAGGCTACCTCAAACGACGTAGACTGGCTGATGAAGGTGAAGATGCAGGGAAGAATCCAGAAATGGGTAGACCACTCCATCAGTGTAACCATCAACTTGCCGAACGACGTGGACGAAGCTTTGGTAAACCGTCTGTACGTGGAAGCATGGAAGTCCGGCTGTAAGGGATGTACCGTATATCGCGACGGTTCTCGCGCCGGTGTATTGGTATCAACCAAGAACGACAACAAGAAGCAGGAAATCCCTATCTGCAAACAACCGGATGTAGTGGAAGTACGTCCAAGAGTGCTGGATGCTGACGTAGTACGTTTCCAGAACAACAAGGAAAAATGGGTGGCCTTTGTAGGTTTGCTCGACGGACATCCTTACGAAATCTTTACCGGTTTGCAAGATGACGAAGAAGGTATCTTGTTGCCTAAGTCGGTTACTTGCGGTAAGATTATCAAGAACGTGGACGAAGACGGATACAAGCACTACGACTTTCAGTTTGAAAACAAGCGCGGCTACAAGACTACCATTGAAGGTTTGTCTGAAAAGTTCAACAAAGAATACTGGAACTATGCCAAACTGATTTCCGGAGTGCTCCGCTGGAGAATGCCTATCGACCGCGTCATCAAGCTGATCGACTCACTGCAATTGGATAGTGAAAGCATCAACACCTGGAAAAATGGTGTGGAACGCGCCTTGAAAAAGTACGTAACCGATGGTACTAAGGCAGAAGGACAGAAGTGCCCGAACTGCGGCCAGGAAACCCTCATCTATCAAGAAGGTTGTCTGATATGCAAGAACTGCGGTACTTCCAGATGCGGATAAAGTAACCAGAATTTCCATTGTCATTCCGAACAAGACAGAATCTGTAAGTTATAAGGGTTATTACAGTTTCACAAGCCTTGTTCGGGATGGCATATTATTTACAACATGAAAGCAAGCGAAATGTACATTGAATTGAAAGGCCTCCAATTTTATGCCTTTCACGGAGTACTTCCACAAGAAAAAGAGGTGGGTAGCTATTTTTATCTCGACTTGAAACTGAAAACCGACTTCAGTAAAGCCGCCCAAACAGATTGCCTGGAAGGAACAATCAGTTACGCAGACATTTTCGAAGCGACAAAAGAAGAAATGAAGACTCCATCCCAACTATTGGAAAACGTTTGTGAACGAATCGCCCAACGTCTGTTCGAAGATTTCCATCGCATCGAAGAAATGGACATTAAGCTGGTTAAAGAGAACCCGCCAATGGGTGCTTGCGGTAAAAGCATCGGAGTTTCCGTACACTACACCCGCTAATCATGCAACTGCGAATAGCACCGCTTTCGACATACATGATATTTCCAAAGAATGCTATAAGAAACTCTTGAGGAAATACGTCCAACAACCGTTTTACTCATATTATCTGACCGCTTCTCTTCATAAGATGCACGTAAGTCTTTGAATTCCCTACGCGCTTGAAGCACCGCCTTGGCACTCTCACGTTCACCCTTCAAGAAAAAGACACAAGCCGCTATCCAATCCAACGCACCACGAACAAAGAGAACTTTCTTCAGTTCTTTCTCCGGAAGATTCTTATAGAGCATCAGCAGGTTATTTCGGAAATTCAAAAAGGTCTTGCGAGGGTTTTCCTTTCCCAAAGTACCGCCTCCTACATGAAAAACGACACTTTGCGGAACGCAAACCAACGTTTTACTCCGCGCATTCAGTCGCCAGCACAAATCAATCTCTTCCATGTGAGCGAAGAAATCCTTATCCAGACCGCCGACCTCTTTATACTCCTTCAAGCGAATAAACATAGCAGCCCCACTCACCCAAAACACCGGACGAACGGTATCATATTGCCCATGGTCTTCTTCCAGCACATCAAAAATCCGTCCTCTACAGAAAGGATAACCATACTTATCTATATAGCCTCCAGCCGCACCGGCATATTCAAAAAAAGACTTGTTGCGCTGATTCATGAGTTTGGGCTGGCAAGCAGCGACCTCTGAATGCTCATCCATATACTCGACAAGAGGCTCCAGCCAATGAGGGGTAACTTCTACATCGCTATTCAAAAGGACTACATATTCCGAATCGAGCTGCGAAAGAGCACGGTTATACCCCTCAGCAAAGCCATAGTTAGCATCCAACTTTACCAATCGAACAGAAGGGAAAGCTGTTTCAAGCAAAACCAAAGACCCATCGCTTGAAGCATTGTCGGCTACACAGACCTCTACCCCTTCACCTTGCGAACAAGCCACAACGGAAGGCAAGAATCTTCGGAGCATCTCTTCTCCATTCCAATTCAATATAACAACCGACACTTTTTTCATATACCTATATATTAGATAATAGTAGCACACAATGAAGTTCCATCTTCATTGAATGCCCCCATCCGCACTCGAACCAGACAATTGTCAAATTCACGCCCACAATCCACCTCAACACGTACGTAATTATCCGTAAATCCATGCATCGGTGTACCAGGTTTCGCTTTTTCCATCAATACAACAGCTTCCTTACCTATATGCGATGCATAAAACGCACGTGTCTTTTCGTCTGATAAAGCAAGAAGTTTCTGGCTTCTTCGATGCTTTTCCTCGACCGACACTTTATGTTCTATCTTCAACGCTTGAGTTCCAGGACGTTCCGAATAGCTGAATACATGAAGCTGAGTTACATCCAACCCTTTCAAGAACTCATAAGTCTGTTCAAAATAAGTATCTGTTTCACCACGGGTACCCACAATCACATCCACACCAATGAATGCATGAGGCAGCAGTTCTTTTATCTTCTGCACTTTATGAGCAAACAAAGCCGTATCATACCGACGGCGCATCAGCTTCAGCACTTCGTCACAACCACTCTGCAAAGGGATATGGAAATGAGGCATAAACGCCCGAGAATTGGCGACGAACTCAATCACTTCATCAGTCAACAAATTGGGTTCAATAGACGAAATACGATAGCGCTCAATCCCTTCCACTTCATCCAACTGACGAATCAAATCCAAGAAAGACTCTCCCGTTGATTTACCGAAATCACCGATATTCACCCCTGTTATAACAATCTCCTTTCCGCCTTCAAGGGCGGCTTCACGAGCCTGCTGCACAATATCCTTAATACGTCCATTACGACTACGCCCGCGAGCAAAAGGAATGGTACAATACGAACAAAAATAATCACATCCATCCTGCACCTTCAAAAAATACCGAGTACGATCACCCCGCGAACAAGAAGGTGCGAAGCTACGTATGTCCTTAAAAGTACTGGTTACCGACTCGCCATGCTCACGTTTCTCCAGATTACCGAGATACTTCATCAGTTCGCCTTTCTGTTCCGCCCCCAACACGACATCCACTCCTTCTATAGATGCTACTTGATCAGGCTTCAACTGAGCGTAACAACCAGTCACTACCACAAATGCACCCGGATGGTTCTTCACCAACCGATGGATGGCCTGACGACATTTCTTATCTGCCACCTCTGTCACCGAGCAGGTATTCATCACACAGATGTCAGCCTTTTCCCCTTTGCGAGCCGTACGCACACCCATTTCCTTCAGCAACTGTCCGATAGTAGAAGTTTCGGAGAAATTCAACTTGCAGCCCAACGTATAGTAGACCGCCTTCTTGTCTTTGAACACAGAAGTATCTATCATTGTACCTTTCTTTTGAGAAACAAAGGTAAACACAAAAAGTTGAATACAGAAACAAACCGATAAAGAAATAGACCTCTTCACCAGCACACACTAACAATCCCTATCTTTTTTTTATTAAAAAAACGACATTTCGTATACATTTTATCCAAAAAGTATGTAAATTTGCAGCCAATTTAGCAAGAGAGAACTAATTTAATTAACAATCAAAAACAAAAGAAATGAAGAAATTGGTATTTTTGTTCGTAGCATTCGCTGCAGTATCATTCGCTTCTTGCGGAAACAAAGCAGCTAAGAATCAAGTAGAAAACGCAGAAGCAGCATGCGAAGCTGTTTGCGATTCAGCTAAGGAATGCGAAAAAGCTTGTTGTGATTCACTGAAGGCCGCTTGCGACTCTGTATGCTGTGATTCAGTAAAGGAATGCTGTGATTCAGTAAAGGTTGCTGAATAATTCAAACGAACAGTTTAATTAAGGTGAAAAAGAAAAGTCCGGCTTTCGAGCCGGACTTTTCTTTTGGTATCTATAGTTAGATTATTCTGCTTCAGCAACCACTTCGAAAGGAACATCAACAGAAACTTCCTTATGAAGTTTTACAGTAGCTGTATAGCTGCCTACTTCCTTCACACCCTTAACTACAATAATCTTACGGTCAATGTTGTGACCCAACTTAGCGAGTTCTTCAGCAATTTGGATGTTGCTAACAGAACCAAAGATGGTACCAGTAGCGCTAACCTTAGTAGCGATAGTCAAAGATACACCCTTCAACTGTTCAGCCAAAGCTTCAGCATCTTTCTTAATCTTTTCCAACTTGTGTGCACGTTGCTTCAAGTCTTCAGCCAACATCTTCTTAGCAGCAGGAGAAGCAATCACAGCCTTACCTGTAGGAATAAGGTAATTACGACCATAACCAGACTTAACTGTTACAATGTCATTCTTGTAGCCCAAGTTAACTACGTCTTCTTTCAAAATAATTTCCATACTTACTCCTCCTTATTATTTCATCATGTCAGTTACAAATGGAAGTAACGCCAAGTGACGTGCTCTCTTAACAGCCTGCGCAATACGACGTTGGAACTTCAAAGAAGTACCGGTAATACGGCGAGGAAGAATCTTACCTTGTTCATTCAAGAACTTCTTCAAGAATTCAGGATCCTTATAGTCGATATACTTAATACCACTCTTTTTGAAACGGCAGTATTTCTTCTTCTTAACATCTACTGATGGAGGTGTTAAATATCTGATTTCTGATTGTTGCTGTGCCATGATTAGTCCTCCTTCTTAGCTGATTTAACATTTCTTCTCTTTGCAGCATATTCTGCAGCATACTTATCCATCTTGACTGTAATATAACGGATAACTCGTTCATCACGACGATAGTTAAGTTCCAACTTCTGGATAGTTGCAGGAGTTGCATTAAACTCAATCAACTGATAGAAACCAGTTGATTTCTTTTCAATAGGGTAAGCCAATTTCTTCAAACCCCAATTTTCTTCATTGATAATCTCTGCACCTTCAGCAGTCAGAATACCTTTGAATTTTTCTACCGCTTCCTTCATCTGAACATCAGATAAAACGGGAGTTAAAATGAAAACGGTTTCGTACTGATTCATACTTACGTTAAATTAAAATGATTAATAATTTTTCAAATGCGACTGCAAAGGTAAGCATTTTATCCTAATCTGCAAACACTTAACCTTTTTATTATTGTTTTTACACACCGTTTTTACTTCAACGAACCATCTTTTTTACATTTTTTGGGATTTTTGGCTGATGCAATATCGCAAAGTATTGTAACTTTGCAAAGTTGTTTAAACAATAATATATGACCGAACAATTCAAAGTTGACCAGCAATTGGTATTTGCCATTCTAAACGGGAAAGTATCTACCGCCATCAACCGGAAGCTATACAGGAATTTCCGCCAAAATGGAATTGACATCACCCCCGAGCAATGGACCATACTTCTTGCTTTATGGGAAAAAGACGGAGTTCCACAACAAGAATTATGCAATGCGACATTCAAGGACAAGCCAAGCATGACACGCCTCATAGACAATATGGAACGCCAGCACTTGGTAGTCCGCATTTCCGACAAAAACGATCGGCGAACCAACCTGATTCATCTGACAAAAACAGGAAGAGAATTGGAAGGCAGGGCATTCAAAATTGCCAATATCACACTGGAAGAAGCGTTGAGCGGCTTAACAACTGACGAACTGAAAATAGCGCAAGAAGTGCTGAAAAAGATATTCACGAGTATAAAAGATTAAAGTTTTTCTACGATTTCATGTTTTTTTCATAAAATAATTTCCATGATAAGAGAATTATGCTTTAATTTGTACACAAGAAAATAAACTATTAAATATAATAACACATGAAAAGCTTATTGAAGAATTTAGGTCTGATACTTGTTATTATCGGAGCAGTTATCTTGATTTGCATCTTCTTGACAGGAAGTGCAGCAGTCAACAACAATGCCGTATTGGGCGGTTCTATAGCCCTCATCATTGCAGGATTGGTTCTGCATATTGTCCTCAACAAGAAATTCACAGATTAAAGTAGACCTTTAAAGCATAAAAAAAGCCCGAATGATTCGGGCTTTTTTTATGCTCATTCCGCTTCCGGAGTAATCAGTTTATAACCTTTTCCATGAATATTGATGATTTCGATTGAATCGTCATCCTTCAAATGCTTGCGAAGTTTGGTTATATACACATCCATACTTCTGGCATTGAAATAGTTGTCATCAATCCAAATGGTCTTCAAGGCAAAATCACGTTGAAGGATTTCGTTAGCGTGTGCACAAAGCAAACCAAGCAATTCTGATTCCTTCGTTGTCAACTTCGTCTGCTTTTCACCAATGGCAAGAATCTGCTTTTGAGTGTCAAATGTAAAACGTCCAATCTTATATACGCTGGTTTCCTTGCTACGCTTACCACGCACACGACGCAAAATAGCTTCAATACGGAAAGTCAATTCTTCCATACTAAACGGCTTGGTTATATAGTCATCTGCACCAATCTTGAATCCTTCCAATATATCTTCCTTCAACGTCTTAGCGGTCAAGAAAATAATGGGAATCTGCGAATTAGCCTGACGGATTTCCTGCGCCAACGTAAAACCATCCTTTTTAGGCATCATCACATCCAACACACACAAGTCGTACTTATTCTTCAAGAAAGCCTTATAACCAGCTTCCCCATCGGGACAAAGTTCCGCAGAATAGCCCTTTGCCTGCAAATACTCTCTTAAAAGCATGCCAAGATTCTCATCATCTTCGCACAACAGAATACGCAATTTTTCGTCCATATCAATTGTTTTTTAATAAAGGTAATACAATTATAAATTTAGTTCCGACATTCAGTTCACTTTCGGCACGGATAGAACCTTTATGATCCTGAATAATCTTCTTCACATAGGCCAAGCCCAAGCCGAAACCTTTCACATCGTGACGGTTACCGGTATGAACCCGGTAGAACTTATCAAATATTTTTTTCAGGTTTTCTTTCTTTATACCCAGCCCATTATCCTGGATAGATATATGAAGTTTACCCGCTTCATTCCACGTACGGATATGCAAACGGAATTCTCCGTCCTCCTTCTTGTATTTCACGGCATTATCCAACAGATTGAATATCACATTCGTGAAATGCATTTCATCAACAAATATCCAAGGATTGGCAGCATCCAAATCCGTTGAAATCGTACCATTATACTTCTCCACCTTCAACGCAAACGTATTCACCACACCAGAAATCAATTCATTGGCATTGATATCCTTCATCTTCAAGGTGGCTTTCTGGCGTTCAAACATTGACATTTGCAAAACCTTCTCTACCTGGAAACGCAAACGCTTCGTCTCATCATTGATAACACCAGATATGTGTTGGAACATAGCCGGAGACTTACCGACGGAAGGATCTTGCAGCATCTGAGCAGCCAAAGATATGGTAGAGATAGGAGTCTTGAATTCATGCGTCATATTATTGATGAAATCATTCTTTATCTCCGTCAACTTCTTTTGTCGGAAAATGATATAAATCGTAAAGACAAATGTCACCAACAGCACCAAGGTGAATATGACCGAAGGTATCATAAACCGCACCGAACTGAACACATAGCTCTCCATTGTAGGAAAATGTACATTCACCAAACCGACACGTGCCGGAGGGTCATTCTTAAAAAGGATACTAGAATACAGCACCTCATTACCATCGGGTACATAGTCCGGACAATGGTATATCATCTTCCCCATACGGTCAGTTACCGTATAATGATAAGGTATATTAATACCATTCTTCGACAATTCAGCCTTCAAGAAAGCATCCAATTGCTTGAAGTTCACTCGTTCACCCAAAGGCTTGTCGCTTGTCGTTTGCAACATGTTATAGACCACTTCGTCCAACAATGCACGTTGGTACATATATCTGTCTTTATAAATCTCCTGCAACGTTTTCGCCGTTTGCGGAATGTTCTTACCTACCGAAGTCGATATTTTAGGAACAGCCGTCCGGACTTTAGTCTTCCATTCAAAGGTACCCAGACCATTAGTCGATGAGATATAGATATGCTGGGTATGCTCTACCATTTCTTCATTCGTCACATGAGCCGTTCCAGTCATATCACCAGCTTGTCGTGCCGTCTTTTCAATAGCTGCCGCATCTGCCTCCAGATACTTTTTCGTTTCAGCCAATTCCATATTACGACAAACCTGCTCCAAACTTCGATGAACAGATTCATTGAACTGTTCATGTCGCATGGTTACCATTTCCTCAATATAGCTTACTTGCAAGTAAAGCAAACTGAGGAATGACATTCCCATTATTATTCCTAATATCCAAATAGTAGACTTCTTCATGCCAACAAATATAAGGGCGATATTTTTCAATACATAGGCTATTAACCTAATTTAAACGCCAATTTCCTATTATTAACCGAATATGTCATTTTAGTTGTTATTTTAATAACTATAACAAAAGAAAGCACATTTGGTTTTGCAAAAATAATAAAAATTTAAGTCCACAATCACTATAAAAGGTGAAAACTTTAAGGAAACTTAAATTAAAAAAGGCGTATTTTTAACAAATACGCCTTTTAAAGTGTTTAAAACCTAATATTTATTATTCGTCCTTGTCTTGTGAAGCTTCAAATTCCTTCATCAGCTTATCCTGTACATCACCAGGAACAAGTTCATAACTTGCAAACTTCATGATGAAGGAAGCACGACCTCCAGTCAAGGAACTCAATGAAGTCGAATAATTCGACATTTCCTTCAAAGGAACTTTAGCCACCAACTTTTCATAGCCGCTTTCACTGCTCATACCCATAATCATACCACGACGACCTTGGAGATCACTCATTACATCACCCATCTTGTCACTTGGCACGAATACTTCCACGTCATAAATCGGTTCCAAAATCTTCGGACCTGCATTCTTGAACGCTTCACTGAAGGCATTACGTCCGGCCAACATGAAGGAAATTTCATTGGAATCTACCGGGTGCATCTTACCGTCGTAAATGATAACGCGGACGTCACGAGCATACGAACCAGTCAACGGACCTTGTTCCATACGGCTCATGATACCCTTCAAGATAGCCGGCATGAATCGAGTATCGATAGCACCACCAACTACACTGTTAATGAATACCAACTTACCACCCCATTCCAATGGAATTTCTTCTTGTCCCTTAACGTTCATCTTGAATTCCTGACCATTGAACTTGTAAGTATCAGGCATCGGCATTCCTTCGTAGTAAGGTTCTACAATCAAGTGAACTTCACCAAACTGACCGGCACCACCCGATTGTTTCTTATGACGATAGTCTGCACGGGCGGCTTTAGTGATGGTTTCACGATACGGAATCTTCGGTTCGTCATACTTCACCATCAACTTTTCATTGTTTTCCAAACGCCACTTCAAAGTGCGGAGGTGGAATTCACCCTGGCCATATACGATAGTCTGCTTCAATTCTTTACTTTGTTCAACTACCCATGTCGGATCTTCTTCACGCATACGGTTCAGAATAGCCATCATCTTTTCTACATCGGCTTCATTAACCGGCTTGATAGCGCGTGAATATTTCGGATTCGGGTACTTGATGAAGTTGAAACGATTTTCGCAATCCTTACCATTCAATGTATTGCCTGTCTTAACGTCTTTCAGTTTCACAGTACAACCGATGTCACCTGCACGAAGTTCTTCAACTGGAGTACGGTTGGCACCTGCACAGACGAACAATTGAGCCATACGTTCCTTAGAACCACGGTCAGCATTGGTCAAGTCGTCACCTTCGTGCACCTTACCACTCATTACCTTGAAGTATTGTACACCACCGATGTGCGGTTCAACAGCAGTCTTGAAGAAGAACAATGAAGTAGGTCCGTCAGCCTTTGGCTCAATAACTTCACCACGAGTATTGTGTACTGGAGGCATTTCGTCTACGAACGGAACTACGTTGCCCAAGAATTCCATCAAACGACGGACACCCATGTCCTTACCTGCACAAACGCAGAATACCGGGAACATGCCACGAGCAGCCAAGCCCTTGCGGATACCTTCGCGCATTTCATCTTCAGTCAACGATTCTGTTTCGAAGAATTTTTCCATCAATGTTTCGTCATGTTCAGCAGCAGCCTCTACCAAAGCCTTATGCATTTCCATGGCCTTATCCATTTCTGAAGCCGGAATTTCTTCAATAGTAGGTGCACCTCCGTCAGGACCCCATGAATACTTCTTCATCAACAATACGTCAATCAGTTCATGGAAATTAGGGCCTGTTTCGAGCGGATATTGTACAGGAACCACCTTTGAACCGTAAATATTGGTCAGTTGTTCCAATACATTATCATAGTCACACTTTTCATGGTCGAGTTGGTTCACCAGGAAGATAACCGGCTTACCCAACTTTTCAGTATAACGGAAGTGGTTCTGTGTACCTACTTCAGGACCATACTGACCATTCAAAAGAAGAACGGCTGTATCGGTTACGTTCAATGCGGTCATAGCAGCGCCCACGAAGTCATCACTTCCCGGACAGTCGATAATGTTCAATTTCTTATTGTTCCATTCCACATGATAAACAGTTGAGAATACAGAATACCCATATTCCTGTTCCACCGGGAAATAGTCACTTACTGTGTTCTTAGCAGTAATTCTACCGCGACGTTTTATGATGCCACTCTCAAAGAGCAACGCTTCAGTGAGGGTGGTCTTACCTGCTCCATCATTGCCAAGAAGGGCAATGTTCTTGATTTCGTTAGTTTGATATACTTTCATGATATCTTAAGGTTTAATTATTATATGAAGGATATGATTTTCATACCTCTTGAAATGTGGAGCGCAAATTAGAAAATAATGCTTGAAAAAACAACCTCAAACAACGTGTTACTAAACTATGTTTTATAACAGAACCGATAACAAAAGGAATTGGTCTTATCACATTTGATTGCTTTCAAGCACTAATTCCTCTGCAACAGAAACAAACTTTTCCTGTTTTTTTGTATCTTCGCCCAAAAGTACAAGCATATGGCGGACAATTATTTGGAGAACCAATACGAGAGCTATCTGGCACGCAAAGCGGCCATGAGCCAAAAGACATCAAAAAAGAAAAAGAATATCGTTAAGATACAACGGATACAGCCCGAAGCGCTGGAGGCCTTGAAGGAAATCATCGAGCAACCGGCATTACAAATGCCTTATGATATTTTCCGCGAGCATCTTTATTCGGCTACCGACCTCTATAGGGGATACCATATGGGAAAAATCGAAACATTCAAAGATTGCTACGACCAACAAGTGTACAGCCATTACCTCAATAAAGGGAAATCTGCCACCGACATCAAGGAAACTCTCGGTAGGACTTTGCACGACCATTCCATGACCAATGCCATGAATGATTTCCTCTCTCACTTTGACGAAAAACAAGTGGTTGGCATCATGGGCGGACACGGATTGCTCCGTACCGAAGAAGCTTACCGGCAAGTCGTCATGGTCAGCAAAACGTTGGCTGAGAACGGATGCCTGATGATAAGCGGTGGAGGTCCGGGAGCCATGGAAGCCACACACCTAGGAGCTTGGATGGCAGGACGTAGCGAAGCTGAAACGGATGACGCTATCGGTATCCTTAAAACAGCGCCTTCTTACAAGGACAAGTTATGGTTGGAAACCGCCCTACAGGTAATGACCAAGTATCCACAAGACCAATATGTCAGCTTGGGAGTACCCACCTGGCTTTACGGACACGAGCCCGCCACTCCATTTGCCACTCACATTGCCAAGTATTTCGACAACAGCATTCGCGAAGACAGTATCCTCACCATCGCCAAAGGAGGCATCATTTATTCACCGGGAAGCGCAGGGACCATGCAGGAAATTTTCCAAGAAGCCGTACAGAACCACTACCTCAGTTTCGGTTATGCCAGCCCGATGATATTCATGAACAAGCACTATTGGACAGACGAAATGCCTGTCTACCGACTGATGCAACATCTGATTGAGAAGGGAAAATACAAGAACCTGTTAATGACGTTGACAGATTCAACGGAAGAAATTGTGAAAACGATATTGGAATTCAGAGAAGGAATACAATAAACCATGGCGGGCATTTATCTCCACATCCCTTTCTGCAAGCGTCGATGCATCTATTGCGACTTCTTCTCCACAACTCAGAGCGAGAAGAAGTCTGCTTATGTGCATGCACTTTGCCAAGAATTGGAAATGCGGAGAGACTATTTAGGAGAAGAAGAAGTAGAAACCATTTATTTAGGAGGCGGAACTCCTTCGCAGCTTACCCATGAAGAATTGGAGAGCATCTTTACCTATATATATAAGGTATATAGAGTAACGCCCGATGCCGAGATTACCCTCGAGGCTAACCCCGATGATTTGACACCTTCATACATTGCAACGCTCCGCCAATTGCCCATCAACCGCATCAGCATGGGTATCCAGACGTTTCATGAAGACACCTTGAAACTTCTGAACCGCCGGCACACCGCCCGACAAGCCATCGAAGCCTTTCAACAATGCCGCGAAGCTGGCTTCCGGAACATCAGCATCGACCTAATGTATGGTCTTCCCGGCGAAACCCAGGAAATGTGGAAAAGCGATCTACAACAAGCCATTGCTTTACACCCCGAGCATATCTCCGCCTATCATCTGATTTACGAAGAAGGAACCGCCTTGTGGGAACTGAAGGAAAAGCACCATGTGGAAGAAGCCCACGAAGAATTGAGCCTTCGCC
>JAFVTL010000052.1 GCA_017503235.1 Bacteroidaceae bacterium
TAGCATTGGGAGTGAATGCACAGGGAAAAATCACGCTGAAGCTGACCGACGAGCCGCTGCCCAAGGCGCTGCGCCTCATCGAGCAGCAGGGCGGCAAGAGCATCATCTTCTCGGTGAGCGAGACGGAGAAATACAAGGTAAATGCCGACATCCGCGACACCACACAGGCCGAGGCCATCAACCACGTATTGTGGGGCAAGCCCTTCGTGGCCAAGGAGCGACCCGAGTACTTCGTGGTGCAGAAGCAGGAAAACAAAACCACAACCGTAGGTATCAGTGGTGTGGTGGTGGACGAGAAGGGCGAGCCTATGCCTAGTTGTAATGTGCAAATGTTCTCGACAGACTCTATTTTTCTTGCAGGAACAATAACCGATTCAGATGGAGTATTCAATATAGAAGCAAAAGAAAACAACGAGTATCTGCTTAAAATATCTTTCATCGGTTACGAGGAGGTCAGTAAGATTTGCCAACCGGGAAATCTAAGTGAAACGGTATTGCATATTGACAATACAATCCTTGAAGATATTGTTATCAAAGCAAGTGAAAAACATCAGGATGCCATAACAGAAACTTTCTTCCTTACTGACTCTTTGCGTAACAGTGCGAACAATTCTCTTCAACTTCTTGAAAAGCTAAATGGCATTAGTATAGATTGGATGTCCGACGCCGTTAAAGTTGGGGGGTATCGTGATGTACCCATCATGGTAAATGGGCGTGAAGTAGGTAAGAATCTGGTAAAAAACCTCAACCCTAAGCGAATAAAGAAAATAGAATTGCTCCGATATCCCAAAGGGAAATATGGTGATGTGCCTATTGTACTTAATTTCATAACTTACGAGAATTATTTAGGATATGATGTAGGAATACAGACTAAAGACATGCTCGCTTTCCGTCCTTCGCATTCACACCGCGAGAATATAGGAACTAGTTTTATTTACACTTTAGATAAATGGAATATATATAGTGAAATTGGAATAAACAACAAGGATATACATAGTGCTACATCGTATCGTTACCTATATAAAGGTGAGACATCAGAGGAAACCGCCAAGGAAGACTATCGTAATCCTAACAATAGAGACAGAAATCAAGACTTCAGTATAAGTATAGGTGCCGACTATAAAATCAGCCCCAAACATACCTTTGCTCTTCAATCGTGGTTGGATGGAGGCTATTATCTTGGTCATGAGAAGTATATGACACTCAAAGATACTCCTTTGTTTGAAAATAACAACCAATATCGCAATATAAACTCTACCAGTGGCCTTTTTTATAGAGGTGAGATAAACAATAACCTTACCATTACAAGCGACTTTACATACAACTATTACGCAGTTGACGAGAACAGATTATATAAAAATATGTTGGATCCTACGGAACTCAACTATTCAGGCCGAAAAGATTTCTGGCGATACAACCTCAACGCAAACAGTGTCTGGAGCGACATGTTGAGTAGCAATATTGGCTACACTTATACCAACAAGTCGTATACAAACACGGACAAACAAACAAGTGAGGAACTGTTTCGCTCTTTCGAGAACCGGCACGACATTTATGCACTACTTATGGTAAATCCCTTTTCCGAACTGAGTCTCGCCGTGGGCAGTAACATTCTGTTTGTAGATCGGGGTAATGGTATAGACTCAGATATTCATTATTCTTGGATGCCTTCTGCCAAATTATTTTGGCAACCTTGGAAAAGGCTCTCCCTTTCAGGCAACTATTTCTGCGATGTAGCATACCCTAATCTGGATCAGTTATCAACAATCACCTATAATAAGAACCAACTCTTGCTGTATCGAGGCAATCCCAACTTGCAAGAGAGGGTTATGCATTATATGGAATGGAGAATCAATATACCCAAAATCATCCAGTTTACATATATGCTAAAACATTCTGCCAATGACATTACTCCTTGGTATTATATAGAAAACGTTCATGTAATAGAAACCCTGATAGGCAGCAAATATCATCATCAATATTTCGGGGTCAGTGGAGACTACAATGTCGGCCAAAAAGCCAACATTACCTTTACCGCCAATTATCAGCGTTATGGAAGAAAAGGCACTGATACCGATTGGAAAATGGGACACACGTGGTATCTCGATGCAATGGCCTCGTGTCAGATGAGTTCACACCTCCAACTGCTATCTGGCTATTTCTTACGCTACGACAGGATACCGCTGTTGCAGGGTGAGGAATATAGCCAAGAAGAGTGCCTTATGTTAGGTGCTATGAGTTCACTCTGCAAAGGAAAAATATCATTGGCTATAACATTTGCTATTCCCACAAGTGTGATATCCAAACGAGCCTACCGAGACATCAGTATACCCGATTTCAGATTCACCGCTTGGGAAGATGATAGAGTAAACAACGCATTGGTACAAATAAATTTCCGATATAATATAGGCAAAGGTCGTGCTACTAAACTGGATAATCAGAATAGGAGTGAAACAGAAAAACTCTAAAACCAACGAGAATGAAAAAGAAAAAAATAGGCATTATGCTGACAACATTATTTGTAATCGGCTTATTCGCAAGTTGTCAAAAAGAAACTAATGAAGATTGGAGCGAGGTAATAAACCTATATGTGGATGCCGAATTGGGAGAATATCGCCCTTGGGGATATCCAGAATGTGTTGCACCATTTGATGGGCTCAAAATCAAGGAGAGCAAAGATGCATATTGGGAAATTATTCCAATGGATGGGATAATTGGTTTCCATTATGTCGAAGGGTATGAATATCTTCTTGAAGTTGAGAAAACACATATTGCTAATCCGCCAGCCGATGCTCCCAATATAAAGTATACGCTCATCAGGATAATATCCTCAAAGTGACTATAACCATACAATAGCACTTTTATAAATTTTTCCCTGCGATGGAGGATGCCTGTAACGGGTGTTCTCCATTGCAAACTTCAATCACACACTGCAAAAAAGAAAACGCCCATACGGACGTTGCTAATTTCCGAACAACTCCTTCAATGTAATAACTCGTTGAAGATTGCTGCTGTATTTGTTCCGCTCCACTCCGTATGTCGTAATCATAACTGTATGTAAGGCTTTTCGTGTTTTCGTCACAATGCGGAAGGTTTCTGTACGACTACGCAGTCGCTCATCATAGTCCGCATCTATTGCAAATGGTGAAGCAGAAAACTTCATTTCACAAAGGTTGATTATTTGGTCGCGTCGGTCAATGACCAAATCTATCTGTGTGCCTTTTCGCGGTGTTCCATCAGTATCGAGAAAAGGTTTGCATGACCAAGCGTATGCTTCGGTAAGTATTCCACTGATACCCAATGCACTTTTTACTTGTGAGAGATGATGCAGACAAAGTTGTTCGAAAGCATAGCCTTGCCAACTTCGGCGTGAGGGATTGTCGAGCATATTGCTCCAATATTGCTCATCTTGCCCATTAGACTTGGCAACAAACCGCAGGTGAAATAATGAGAATAAATCAACAAGCTGGAATGTCTGTTCGCGCTGTTTTTTACCAAAAGATGAATATACACGCAAGAAATCACACTTGCAGAGATTGTCTAATATCTCGGTCAACTGGCCACCGCTCTTCATCTTCAAATGCTCTTGGATTTCTCCTCGGGTCATACCTGCAGACCGTTTGGAAAGAACCTCTACTACCGAACGGTACGAAATAGAATCCTTAAAGAGTGAACGGAAAATAAAATCATATTCCATGCGCAACGGAGCTCCTCCGTGGAAAAACAAATAATCGATATTCTGGTTGGGTGACAAAGACTCATCCAGCATATCCAGATAGTAGGGAATCCCGCCCATGGTCATATAGATTTCGGCAATTTGATGACGGGTCCATTCGATACCTTTGCTTTGAAGGAACTCTTCGGTTTCACTCAATGTAAATGGTCGCAAATAAATCTGACGGTTGACACGTCCGTGCATACCTCCCTTATCACCTATCAATTTGGAGATCATCCAAGTGGTAGCCGAGCCACAAACAAAGAGTTTCAGTTTGGGAGTATTAGCTCCCCAACTATTCCAAAAGTAACTGAAAGCAGCAAGAAAATTTGACTTTGGGGTGTCCAACCAAGGGAGTTCGTCCAAGAATACAATGATACGCTCTTTATCCAACGATGAGAGATATTCACGCAGTTGCCCAAATGCTTCAAACCAATCCTTAGGGGCAGTTCTCTTTTGGGCCGAAAATCTTTCGAGTTCTTGTTTGAACAGTTTTAATTGGATATTCTTGGCTGTCTCAAACGACCCTGTAAAGTAAAAGTCAAACTGGTTGTTAAAATATTGTTTAATGAGGAACGTCTTTCCTACGCGCCTTCTTCCATATACAGCAACAAGCTCCGCTTTTGAACTTTCACAATACTTCTGTATCAACTCCATTTCGTGTCTTCTGCCAACGATTCTCTTTGTGCCCATACTTTTATACTTTTAAATATATGAAATTCGCGACAAATATAGTAAAAAACACGGATTCTTCCTCCGTAACGATAAAAAAAACATAGTTACGGAGGAACAATCGGAGTTTTTGTCATTGTATGTCGTTTTTTTACTATTTTTGCCCTCCCGACCATACCCGATTGACCATGTCGGTTGTATTAGATATAAAGAACAAAAGAAAAGTACGACTAAAACACAACAGACAGAATGAAACAGAAGAGAATCATCCTCTATCGGGTATGGCTGTGCATGGCATTGATGCTTGCCATAGCATTGGGAGTGAATGCACAGGGAAAAATCACGCTGAAGCTGACCGACGAGCCGCTGCCCAAGGCGCTGCGCCTCATCGAGCAGCAGGGCGGCAAGAGCATCATCTTCTCGGTGAGCGAGACGGAGAAATACAAGGTAA
>JAFVTL010000053.1 GCA_017503235.1 Bacteroidaceae bacterium
GCCACAGTTCAATGCAGTCTGTCCACCAAAAGCCAGGAGTATTCCATCGGGACGTTCCTTCTCAATCACTCTCTCTACAAAATAAGGAGTAACTGGCAAGAAGTAGATTTCATCGGCAACTTCTTTCGAAGTCTGCACGGTAGCAATGTTTGGATTGATGAGTACCGTACGAATACCTTCTTCCTTCAATGCTTTCAGTGCCTGCGAACCAGAATAATCAAACTCACCCGCTTCGCCTATCTTCAATGCTCCTGACCCCAAGAGCAACACCTTTTGTATCTGTTCGTTCTTCATTGATTTACCTGTTTTTAAGCAATTCTACAAACTCATCGAAGAGGAAAGCCGTATCCGTTGGTCCGGATGTCGCTTCGGGATGAAACTGAACCGAAAACCACGGATTCGTCCGATGACGGATTCCTTCGTTAGAACCGTCATTCATATTCACTAACCAAGGTTCCCACTCGTTGCCTAACGTGTTACTATCCACAGCATAGCCATGATTTTGACTGGTAATGAAACAACGGTTGGTTCCCACCAATCGTACAGGTTGGTTATGACTGCGATGTCCGTATTTCAGTTTATATACAGAAGCTCCACCGGCCTTGGCTAGAAGTTGATTACCCATGCAAATACCGAAGATAGGGAGATTCTCGTCCTGCATGGCACGGCGAAGATTCTTTACCGTTGCTTCACAGGTGTTAGGGTCGCCTGGTCCGTTAGAGATGAAGAGCCCATCGTATTTCAACGTAAGAAAGTCATAATTCCATGGTACACGGATGACTTCTACATCCCGTTTTAGCAACATCCGAAGAATGTTTGATTTGGCGCCGCAATCTATTAGTACTACTTTCTTTCCAGCGCCTTCATTGTATCGGATGACTTCTTTACAACTTACTTGGTCCACATAATTCACATGAGGATAATCGGGATACTTACAAGAATACTCTTCAATGTTACCGAATACTATTTTCCCCATCATCACTCCATGTTCTCGTAGTACTTTTGTCAATTGGCGTGTATCGATACCAGTCAATCCTGGTACTTGCTCACGCTTCAACCAATTACGCAAACTTTCATTGGCATTCCAATGACTGAAGGTTTCGCTGTAATCGCTCACAATGAGTGCTTCCGCATGAATTCGTTCACTCTCCATATAGATGGGAAGTCCATTTTCTCCCATGGAGAAAGGCGGTACTCCATAGTTTCCTACTAACGGATAGGTCAGCACCATCAATTGGCCTGCATACGAGGGGTCGGTCAAACTTTCGGGATAACCTGTCATAGCTGTGTTGAATACTACTTCGCCCATCACCGGCTTTTCGTAACCGAAAGATTCGCCCTCGAAACAACTTCCGTCTTCAAGTATCAGCGTTGCTTTTTTCATATATATATTAGAATTGATATTTCTTATCAATGAACTCAATGAATGCTTTGTTTAGCAGGTGCAAACCTCCGTCTGTGGGATAATTACCACTGAAATACCAGTCCCCTTGATGTCGCGGACAAGCATTGTGCAATCCTTCCAAATCCTGATAAACAATCTGTACTTTGGTACGAATGTTTTCAGGAGTCAGCAATACGGATATACGCTCAGCAATTTCCTCATCAGTAAAAGGAGCATAAAGTTCCTTTACATAATTTACCAATCGTCCGTCGTAATGCTCTTCTTGCAACTTGGCATTCCTATAGGCATATTCAATGATATTTTTCATGTTTCGTTCCTCTAATAGGCTGATAGTAGCATGGAAAGCAATGAGTTGTTCCAGATTAGCCATATCGATGCCATAATAATCGGGATAACGGACTTGAGGGGAAGATGAAATGATAAACATCTTCTTTGGTTGCAGACGGTCAAGAATTCGGATGATACTTTGTTTTAGTGTGGTTCCCCGTACAATACTATCGTCGATAATCACCAAATTGTCAATACCAGGTTGTAAACAGCCATATGTGATGTCATAGACATGAGTTGCCAAATCGTTGCGAGTGTTTCCTTCGGCAATGAATGTGCGCAGTTTGATGTCCTTGATGGCCACTTTCTCGCTACGGATGCGCATGGAGAGGATGCGTTCCAGTTCTGCATGATTAGGCTCGTGCCCCAATGCCTCGATAAGTTTCACCTTCCGTTCATTCAAATATTCGTCCAGTCCTTCTAACATTCCGTAAAAAGCTACTTCCGCAGTATTGGGGATGAACGAAAATACAGTATGCTCCACATCAAAGTCCACTGCCTTCAAAATTTGTGGAACTAACTGTTTTCCCAACATTTTCCGTTCTCGGTATATATCCTTGTCGCTACCACGACTGAAGTAGATGCGTTCAAAGGAACAGGCTGAACAAACTTTCGGACGGTTGATTTCCACCAAGCGCATCTTTCCGTTTCGTTTTATTGATAAAGCTTGCCCAGGCTGTAACTCATGTATCTCTTCCAATGGCGCTTCGAAAATAGTTTGGATAACCGGGCGCTCACTGGCTAATACCATTGCCTCATCGTTCTTATACCAAAAAGCGGTGCGT
This sequence comes from Bacteroidaceae bacterium, assembly GCA_017503235.1. Classification (GTDB taxonomy): domain Bacteria; phylum Bacteroidota; class Bacteroidia; order Bacteroidales; family Bacteroidaceae; genus Phocaeicola. The sequence continues at coordinate 2,518 of JAFVTL010000053.1, forward strand.
ACTCCCCAAGGATCGCGCACCGCAAAACTATCTCCACTACCAGTCACTCCGCATATAACGTAGCCTCCGTCCCAAGTACGGCTCATTTTCTTTAATACTTCTGTCAGGTCGATACGTTCTTCGATGGCACGGGTGATATTGAGTCCTTCCAAAGCTTCTTCTTTGCATTGGTTGTACAACTGTTCCACTTCGCAGTCCAACTGATGTCCTAATTGTTCCAGTAAAATATAGGTATCGGCATACCGACGCGGATGTTGGCCTTCAGCAGCAATGTTCGCAAAGACCTCATCTACGTTTGTCAGGTTGAAATTACCACAAATGGCAAGGTTCTTGACTCGCCAATTATTGCGTCGAAGGAAAGGATGAATATAGGTCAATCCGCTTTTGCCCGTGGTAGAATAGCGCAGATGTCCCATGTATAGTTCGGCGGCGAAATCTTCATTACGTTCGCTTATGTTTTGAAAAATTTCGGTAATGGCGCCTGTGCCTGTTGCTCGTTCACGGAACATGTACTCTTCCCCGGGTTGAGCATTCAATTTCACACATGCCAGTCCGGCACCTTCCTGACCACGATTGTGCTGCTTCTCCATTAGCAGATACATTTTGTTCAGTCCCCACAGTTTGGTTCCGTACTTTTTTTGATAATAATCCAGCGGCTTCAGCAATCTTACCATAGCCACTCCGCACTCATGCTTCAGAGGTTCCATCTGTTCTTGCTTGTTTGTTTTCTGCTGCAAAGGTAAAGCATACAATGCAAACAGGATGTGATATGTCTGTTGTTTGAATGAATTGAAACAATTGATGTTTCAGTATCCAATTATTCTGCATTATAAATGTTCAAATTGAAATGTGCTACACCTTGTTTTATGTCAATTGCAAACGATTTATGGCTTTTCTTTATTAAAACGAGGCAACTGTGTGCTATAAAATGGGAACTTTCTGTAATTTTGCACCATTGTAAACACTATATAAGAGCGATTGAATATGGCATTGGTGAATGAAAATTTTCTGGAATTGCCGCAGGAAAATGTGTTTGCGAGCATCCGAGGGGAAGTGGAGAAGTTCAAGGTGATTCGTCCATCCAACAATCTCATCGATTTGAGTGTCAATGATGTGATCCATTCATTGGGGACTCATGTGGCGGAGAGTATGCGGCTGGCTGTAGATGAAATGGCGCATACCGAAACATTCCATGGTTATGGCCCGGAACAAGGCTATGTTTTTTTGCGTGAAGCCATTATCAAGAACGACTTCAATTCCAGAGGCATACACCTCACTCCCGAAGAAATATTCGTTAATGATGGCATCAAGAGTGAGATTGGTAATATCGGTGAGATTCTGGGTACGGATAATGCTGTAGGTGTGGCGGACCCCATTTATCCCATCTATGTAGAGAGCAACGTGGTTTCCGGTAGGGCTGGTGTCTTCCGTGGAGGACATTGGAGCAATGTCAACTATTTGGAATGTGTGGAGTCAAACGGTTTTGTTCCTCAGCCGCCCAATCGTCCTGTTGATGTTGTTTATCTCTGTTCACCCAACAATCCCACAGGCATGGTCTTCAGTAAATCTAGTTTGAAAAAATGGGTGGACTATGCACTGAAAAACAATACACTCATCCTTTTCGATGCCACTTATGAGGCATATATCCAATCGCCCGGCATACCGCATTCCATTTACGAAATACGCGGAGCCAAGAAAGTAGCCATAGAACTGCGCAGTTTCTCACGTACAGCTGGTTTTACTGGTCTCCGTTGTGGTTATACAGTCATCCCAAACGAATTGCAGGTGCAGACATTGGATGGCCGGAGCATCTCCATGAACTCACTATGGAATTACCGTCAGCGCATCCGATTTAATGGTGTTTCTTACGTCACCCAGTGTGCAGCTGCCGCTATCTATACATCAGAAGGCAAGATGGAGGTACGCAAGGCCATTGATTATTATATGAAGAACGTGATGATGATGCGCCGTGAACTTTCTAACACAGGAATCCGCCTCTTTGGTGGTGAACACGTGCCCTACCTATGGCTCCGTATCCCTCATCAGCATAGTGCTTGGGAGTATTTCCGTATGATGCTCTATGGTGCACATGTGGTCTGTACACCCGGCATCGCTTTCGGGCCTAATGGCGAAGGATACGTTCGTCTTAGTGCTTTTGCCGGCCGTGCTGATTGTGAAGAGGCTGTGGCACGACTGAAAGAATGGTTTTAGAATCAGTCTTTACGCTTTTGATTTGCAAGTTATTTTGCGTTCTTTCTTTCTATTTGAAACAATTGGTCAATTTTCTCTTTCTTTATGTTGTGCTTCTTGTCCGATTGGTGGCTGATTGTCGTACCTTTGCATTACTATTGTTTTACAAAGGAAAAGCATTATGGAAAGAAAAAGAAATGGATTATACGACTCTGCCAATGAGCATGATGCATGTGGTGTGGGGATGGTCGTGAACATTCACGGTAACAAGTCGCACCAATTAGTGGACTCGGCTTTGAAAGTTCTGGAAAATATGCGCCATCGTGGTGCTGAAGGGGCTGACAACAAAACGGGA
>JAFVTL010000054.1 GCA_017503235.1 Bacteroidaceae bacterium
GATTTTGGTGGAAGAATCATTGAAGGGCTGGAAGGAAATTGAATTCGAAGTCATCCGAGATGCGAACGACCATTGTTTCACCGTGGCTAGCATGGAAAATTTCGACCCACTCGGCATTCACACCGGTGAATCCATCGTAGTGGCTCCTACTTGTTCATTGACTCAAGAACAAGTGACTTTCTTGCAGGAAATCTCTGTCAAGGCTATCCGTCATTTGGGCATCGTGGGTGAATGTAATATCCAATATGCATTCAATGCAGAAACCAACGACTATCGTGTCATCGAAGTAAACGCTCGTTTGAGCCGCTCTTCAGCTTTGGCATCCAAGGCTACCGGTTATCCGTTGGCATTCGTAGCCGCTAAGATTGCTCTCGGCTACACCCTCGACCAGATTGGTGAAATGGGTACTCCGAACTCAGCATACAAGGCACCGGAACTGGATTACCTGATTTGTAAGATTCCTCGTTGGGACTTGACCAAGTTTGCCGGTGTATCTCGTCAGATCGGTTCCAGCATGAAGTCGGTAGGCGAAATCATGTCTATCGGCCGTTCGTTCGAAGAAGTCATCCAAAAGGGTCTCCGTATGATTGGTCAGGGCATGCACGGTTTCGTAGGCAATGAACATACCAAGTTCGAAAACCTCGACGAAGAACTTGCCAACCCGACCGACCTCCGTGTCTTCTCCATCGCTTCGGCACTCGAAGAAGGCTACAGCATCGAACGCATTTACGAATTGACCAAGATTGATCCTTGGTTCTTGGGCAAGTTGAAGAACATCGTTGACTACAAGAACGTACTTGCTACTTATAATAAGATTGAAGACCTGCCGGAAGATGTACTCCGTCAGGCAAAGATATTGGGCTTCTCTGACTTCCAGATTGCCCGCTTCGTATTGAAGAACAGCAGCAACATGGAAAACCAGTTGCTCGCCGTACGCAAGCACCGTAAGGAATTGGGCGTATTGCCGGCCGTGAAGCGCATCAACACCGTAGCTTCTGAACATCCGGAACTCACTAACTACCTCTACATGACTTATGCCGTGAAGGGTTACGACGTGAACTATTACAAGAACGACAAGAGTGTGGTGGTACTTGGTTCGGGTGCATACCGCATCGGTTCTTCGGTAGAATTCGACTGGTGTTCGGTGAATGCCGTACAGACCGCCCGCAAGTTGGGTTACAAGTCCATCATGATCAACTATAACCCGGAAACCGTATCCACCGACTACGACATGTGCGACCGCTTGTACTTCGATGAATTGTCATTCGAACGTGTACTCGATGTCATCGACCTCGAACAACCGAATGGTGTCATCGTATCGGTAGGTGGCCAGATTCCAAATAACTTGGCCATGAAGCTTCATCGCCAGTCAGTGCCTATCCTCGGTACTTCGCCAATCTCTATCGACCGCGCAGAAAACCGTCACAAGTTCTCGGCCATGCTCGACCAACTCGGCATCGACCAACCGGCTTGGAAGGAATTGACCAGCATCGAAGACATGGAAGAATTCGTGGCTAAGGTAGGTTATCCGGTATTGGTTCGTCCTTCTTACGTACTCTCGGGTGCAGCGATGAACGTTTGCTACAACGAAGACGAATTGAAGGAATTCTTGCAGATGGCGAAGGAAGTATCGAAGGAATTCCCGGTAGTGGTATCACAGTTCATGCTCGACACCAAGGAAATCGAATTCGACGCCGTTGCGAAGAATGGTGAAGTGGTAGAATATGCCATTTCTGAACACGTGGAATTTGCCGGTGTTCACTCAGGTGACGCAACCTTGGTATTCCCGGCTCAGAAGATTTACTTCGAAACCGCCCGCCGCATCAAGCGCATCAGCCGTCAGATTGCGAAGGAATTGAACATCTCCGGTCCTTTCAACATCCAGTATCTGGCCAAGAACAACGAAATCAAGGTAATCGAATGTAACCTCCGTGCTTCTCGTTCGTTCCCGTTCGTATCGAAGATTTTGAAGCGCAACTTCATCGAAACCGCCACTCGCATCATGCTCGATGCTCCATATAGCCAACCGGACAAGAGCGCATTCGACATAGACTGGATAGGTGTGAAGGCTTCTCAATTCTCGTTCTCTCGTCTCCACAAGGCCGACCCTGTTTTGGGTGTAGACATGTCATCAACCGGCGAAGTAGGTTGTATGGGCGACGATTTCAACGAAGCATTGCTCAACGCCATGATTGCCGTAGGCTTCACTATCCCGAAGAAAGCCGTAATGTTCTCATCCGGAGCCACCAAATCGAAAGTCGACCTGCTTGAATCAAGCCGTCGTTTGGCAGAAAAGGGATACGAAATCTATGCTACAGCCGGTACAGCTACCTTCTTAAATGCTCACGGAGTGAATACAACTCCGGTATTCTGGCCGGATGAACGTCCTGATGCAGAAAACAACGTGATGAAGATGATTGCCGACCACAAGTTCGACCTCATCGTGAACATCCCGAAGAACCACACCAAGCGCGAATTGACCAACGGTTACAAGATTCGTCGTGGCGCCATCGACCACAACATTCCGTTGATCACCAACGCCCGCTTGGCAAGTGCTTTCGTCAACGCCTTCTGCGATATGGAAGAAAAGGATATCCAAATCAAGAGCTGGCAGGAATATTGATAAGGGTCTCCCCCATCATAAAAGAGAAAGAGGGCGCGTCGAAAGACACGCCCTCTTCTTGTATCATCATCAAGTCGGGAAAGAATATCAATGGAAAAGTTTTTCAATCTCGTCTTCCTTCAGGATGGTCAACACCGTTTTCCCGTCGGGAGTGTAGTTAGGCATAGGTGAAGTGAGCAACTGATCTACGAGATGGTTCATCTCCTCGTTCGTCAACACTTGTCCCTGTACGATGGCTGCGGCCTTGGCCAACGAAAGAGCCAACATGCTTTGCACCTCTTCGCGCACCTTGCATCCCTTCTCGATGGCCGTATGTACCATGTTGCGCACCAGTTCCACCGGATTGAGCCCTTCGATGCCTGCGGGGATTCCACTGACGGCATAATTGCCTCCGCCCAAATCGGTCAAGTCGAAGCCCAAGTATGACAAATCAGGAAGTATACTTTCAAGTATCGGCAACTCGGAAGCCGAGAACTGGACAATATCGGGGAAAAGCTGGCCTTGCGAAGCACTCTTGCACGAAGCAATCTGGGCGATATAGCGGTCATACAACACGCGCACATGAGCACGGTGCTGGTCAATGAGCATCAATCCCGAACGGACAGAAGTAAGTATATATTTTCCCTTGTACTGATAATGAAGGACGGACGAATCGAAAGAAGCAGATTCCTCCTCCGCACCGGCATACAACGAAGCTGGTTCCGGTTCATCGGACAAAGGCAAATCATAAGTCAGATTATCACCTTCAAGAAATGGCACCTCCGGCTGAGAGTCCTTTCCCAACGAACCATACAATTCTTCCCATCCTTCCACTGGCTGCTTGCTGTAGGAAGATTTCGGCGAAGTCGCCTTAAAGGGATTGTAGGTAGGGTCGAACGAAGGCTTCGGAGGTTGCACATGGGTGTAGGGCGAAGCATCGAAAGCGGGTATGTCGGGCATTCCTTCCGTATCAAAGTCGATGGAAGGCACTTCGTTGAACTTGCCCAACGTTTCCTTGACCACCGCTGCAAGAATTTGCCAGATGGCTTGTTCGTTCTCAAACTTGATTTCTGTCTTCGTAGGATGGATGTTGACATCGATATTGGCAGGATCCACTTCAAAGTAAATGAAATAGGACACTTGTTCGCCCGCAGGAATCAGCCGCTCATAAGCATCCATCACAGCCTTATGAAAATAAGGATGGCGCATGTAGCGTCCGTTGACAAAGAAGAACTGGCGGGCCCCTTTCTTGCGCGACGTTTCAGGACGTCCCACAAATCCGCTCACCCGCACCATCGTGGTATCGACATCCAACGAAAGGAGTTCCTGATTGATTTTCTTGCCAAACACGCCCATGATGCGTTGCTTCAAGGAAGTGGCGGGAAGATTGAGCATCTCCGTACCATTGTGTTGCAAGGAAAACGACACTTCAGGATTCACTAACGCAATGCGTTCAAATTCGGTCAATATGTTGTTCAGTTCCGTTTGATTCGACTTCAGGAACTTGCGTCTTGCCGGGATGTTGAAGAAAAGATTCTTTATCTGGAAATTACTGCCTTGCGGACAAGCAACGGCCTCCTGCCCTTCTACTTTTGAGCCCGAAATAACGAGGGAGGTGCCTAATTCTTCGCCTGCCATGCGGGTACGCAATTCGACTTGAGCCACCGCCGCAATGGAAGCCAACGCTTCGCCACGGAAGCCCATCGTGTGGAGCGCAAAAAGATCAGAAGCTTCACGGATTTTCGAAGTGGCATGGCGTTCAAAAGCCAATCGGGCATCCGTATCCGACATACCCTTTCCATCGTCTATCACCTGAATGGAAGTCTTTCCGGCATCGGTTATCAGTACATCAATATGCTTGGCTCCTGCATCGATGGCGTTCTCCACCAATTCCTTCACGACCGAAGCCGGGCGTTGGATTACCTCTCCGGCAGCAATCTGATTGGCTACCGAGTCGGGCAACAAACGAATCACATCACTCATAGCCGAATCAGAAAGTTAATTCTCCGGTAACCAAATAGTGAAGCACAAAACACAAGATGCCGATAGCGACAAGCAAAGCGCCATAAGTCAACGGCTTGCGGCCGCTCTCCTTCCGACGCTTGAGGTGGGTTGTAGCCTCAACAAACTTACCGCGGATATCTTCCGGCGAGAATTCTTTCGGAGGAAGCATCCCCAAATCACGCTTTGCATTCTCTTCAATCTTTGCCAGCTTCTCCTTGCGTTCATCCACATAGATATATTGGTGGCTGAACGCCCGTGGCTTTTCAGCTTTAAACATAGCCATATCTAAATCCTCCTTTATTTTTTATTGAACAAATTCTGATTCGGGAGCGGTGCTTCCCTACGGGAGCTCTTCTTCAATTGCTGGTCGGCACTCTTTCCACGCCAATGGAAGATGTCTTCCTTGTTGAGCGGGCGGATATAGTCGAACCATGCGAAATTATCCAAACGGGAACGGTCGGCAGGAGCCTGTTCCAAAGGATAAAGCACTCCGTTGGGTTGGGTCTTCATGACCAACCGTTTCATCTTCCGATTCACCAGATAGACATCAACAGTGCTGGCTTCGGACACATTCATGTACAATATCGTACTGTCCTTTTCCATCGGATAATAAACCATGCGTACCGAGCCTTCCACTTCCGCCTTATCCATTTCTCCATTCTTGAAATAAGCCTTGATATCCTTGCCGGATACCTGATTGTAAAGGGTGGAGTCCACCCATTCCACCAGCAAGGTCTGATTATGGACATGCGCCCAGTCGATGGTGCTATCGTTCATGTACACCCTTATCTCCTCGCCCAACACCTGTTGGTTGGCATTCCACAGAATCGGATCACGATACATGGTCAGGCAGCTGTCTTTCGAAGAAAAGACCAACGAATCGCATACGGCTTGCACATCGGTACGATAGACACGCACCTTATGATAAGCGTGAGTTTCACGATACATGGAGTCGGTATCCAAATGGAAAGTCATCATCTTCAACGTATCGGCATGAGCGAACAAGCTGTCGCCTTGCGAATAGTCGATGGCTACCGCACTGTCCGTGGCGAGGGCATAACTGGTCAATTCGTTATAGTAGCAATAATTGCCCGTGAGCATATTCTTGTTGATGGTGTCAGTAAACACCACATTGTCAAAAGCCTCACCGAAACTCTTGTTGCGGTCATAAAAAAGGCTGTCGCCCGTCAGGTTCTTTCCCTCGTTGGTCAACACCGAACGGTTCAAGAGTTCCGCCTGTCCCAACTGGGTGTCGTAGAATCCCAACTCTGAATAGATATGGTTACCATCGCCATCAATATTCGAAGGACCTACGATGTTGGCTATCTTAGTAGCGGTATTGTATGCCAGCGTGTCCGATGTCAACGTAAACTTGGGATTCACCAATTCTACGTCATAATGGAAAACCGACTGCTTGGTGGCAGGGCTGTACTCTCCCCAATCCGATGTCAGGACATTCTCTTCGTCCATCAACGTACCTCCATCGAAATAATATCCCAAGTTTTCAAGACGGTCATAATTCAAGCTGTCCGTCAACAAGGTGGTGTTACGGTTCTCCATACGTACATTGTAGCGCACCTCGGCAATCTGAGTATTGCCATCATAGAAAGCATAATCGCCGAAAAGTTTCAAGGTATCTGCCTGATTCATTCGGAAATTGCCAAATGCCTCCAACGAATTGGTCTTTTCATAAAAGCAGGCGCTGTCACAATACATGTAGATGCTGTCATGTCGGAACTCCACATTGCCGACCAGAATCTGTGCATCGGGATTTGTTTTGATTTTCTTCAACACATCGGCATGAAGCAGATACACCTTGCTTTTGGCAGGTTGTGCTCCGTTACGACGAGGACGCACCTGAGCCACAACGCAAAAGGCAAACAGACACAGGAAGCTCAAAAGAAGCATCCTGTGTCCATTATGTTTCATTTCTTTTCTATTCTTGTCAACCATGAAGCTGTCCGAACTTATTCTTCCTTAATCCAACCTGGATACTTGAATTCGCAATTCACCCAATTCTCGTTGATACGCACATAGGTCTTCTTCTGCTTTTCACGAATCCACTTTTCGAGCTTTTCCTGGGCCAACTTGTCCTGTACAATCGCTTTCAGACGCTGATAGTCTTCGGACATGGTAGCTTTGTGACCATCAATGCGAGATTTCAGCTTTACAATGGCACAAACTTCCTTGCCACGCTTGTTCAGCATTACGATAGGCTTGGAGATTTCTCCGATATTCAAGCCTTCAACGGCAACGGCAATTTCTTGGGATACCTGAGCCAAGTCCTGCATTTCAAAACGGGCGGTACGTGTATTCGGATTAACCATCAGCCCCTTGTTGTTACGAGTTTCCTTGTCTTGTGAAAGATAAGTAGCGGCTTCTTCAAAAGTAAATGTTCCCTTGCGTACATCATTGGCTATAGAATCGAGACGCAGCAATCCGGCTTCCAGCTCTTTCTCGTCCACCTTTGGCTTTATCAGAATGTGACGATAGCTCACACGGTCGCCACGCTTTTCAATCAGCTGGGCGATGTGATAACCATATTCCGTTTCAAAGACTTTGGACACTTTCTTGGGGTCTGTCAAGTTGAACACCACATTCGAGAACTCGGGAACCAATGCGCCACGACTGGTAAAAGGACATTCTCCACCCTTGCGTGCAGAACCCGGGTCTTCCGAATAGAGGCGAGCCAACACACCGAAAGAGCTTTCACCCTTTTCAATCTGCTGGGCGTAATCACGCAATGTCGACTTTACACGGTCAATTTCTTCTTGAGTTATCTTAGGTTCCAACATCAGAATCTGTACTTCCACCTGAGTAGGAACGAAAGGAATACTGTCTTGAGGAAGGTTCTTGAAATAACGGCGCACATCGGCAGGTACCAGTTTGATGTCGCCCACCAGATTCATCTGTGTTCTCTGTACGAGCATCTGATTACGGAACATTTCCTGGAACTTTTCACGTATCTTGGTCTGTGTCATACCGTAGTATTCTTCCATTTTTTCCTTGGAACCGAAATCTTCAATTCTGGAGTTCAATTCATTTTCCACAGAACGTAGAATATCCTGTTCTGGGACTTCGATACTATCCAATTCTGCCTGATGCAGATAAAGTTTTTGAATGGCCAACTGTTCAGGGATGACACAATAAGGGTCACCATCCAACTTCACATTGCTCAGCAATGCATTCAGTCTTTCGCTTTCCACATCAGACTTGAGGATAGCTTCATCACCTACCACCCAAACCACTTCGTCTATCACATTGTCCTGTGCAAACAGCGGTGACGAGACACACCACATAGCCAGTAATGCAAGCATCTTGATACACTTCAATCTATTCATCTGAATCCAAATAATAATAAATAATCTGATTGTTTTCTGAGGCCTTCTGATACAAATCGTCCTTGACCTTATTGATAAAATCCACCCGTTTCAGGTTGATTAGAATCTCTTTGATTTCTTCTCGGACAAAATCAAGAGGTTTCTGCTTCCCTATTCCTTGATAGTCCTCCACATGCAAAAAATAATGATAGGCCGTATCCTTCAGTTCCACATCCCGATGACTGTCCAGATAATCTCGGGTAGCAGCCGCTTCCTTGATAGGCATCACTGAAACAATGTCCTTGAACGGTTTCCAGTAATCATAGAAATAGTCATAAGTCACCGCATTGCGAAGACTGTACTTTTCCAGCTTCTCAATCGTTTCCTGAGAATTCTTCTTGTACCACTTACGGACATCCGACAATCCAGGCGACTGAAGAGGAACCTTGATGAAAAGTCCCTTGACAATGGGTTCTTCAAGCAGGAACAAGGTCTTGTTCTTTTCGTAATAATCAGCTATTTCCTCTTCGGCAATCTCTTCTGAAAGTTGTTGGTTCACCAACTCCGTCTGATAAGTATGCATGATAAGCGAGCGACGATAGCTATCTACCAATTTGGCCACACGCTCGTTGTCCGGGATGTTTCCTTCTGCCTTGTGGTAAAGCAAAGCCTCTTCCACCCAGTTACGGATGAAACGTTCAACAAACAGAGCACTGTCCTGAGAGGACAAGTTCAATGGAAGAGCCAACCGCAAGTCTTCCTCATACAAGAAGTTGCCAGCCACCTCCACCAAAGGAGTCTTCCCTTTATGGTCATATTGCGGCTTGCATGCACACAACAGAATGACACAAAGGAATCCTATGAATCTGATTGTTTTACTCATATCTTTTAAATTGCGAACGAAGATACTGCAAATTTATTTACTTCCGTCATTATTAACGGTTTTTAAAACGGATTTGTCCATTTCAATCCCATATTTTTGTCTCAAGCCTGCCAACCATTCCTGTCGTTTCATTTCAACGCAATCGTTTTTTACCCGATTCTCCACATCGCGATAAATTTCCGGCCCTTTCTTCAATTTCTTGCCTACCGTCTGCACAGCAGTCATTCCGGGCTTCAATTCATAATCACCACATCCAAACACCAGCTTGTCCACACAGGCATCCGAACCTATCTGATAAATGCCATAGTCCACATAGAGTTCACCCTTCCGTTGTTCATTCAACGACGGGATTACATCCTTCCAAAGAGCGTAAGGCATTTTTTTCAACGCCTTCCTTATCTTCTTGACCTCCTTAGGGTCTTTCCCTTGAATCACAGCACCACGGAAATGAGGAAGCTCCCATCTGTAATCCGAACGATGCTGATCGAAGTAACGCTCCAGTTCCGCTTCCGAGCATTCATCTGACACACCATACTTGCTTGCCATCAAAGCAGATACCAACAGTTCATCCTCTATATCCTGCCACATCAGGCTCTCCTCGCCCGACGAGGCTACAATCTTCGAATCATCCGATTTGCGTCCAGTCCATTTCACGACATGGACACCAAGCGGCGAGAAGAAAGGGCGCGACCATTCATCCTTCTTCAAAGTCTGAAGAACCTCCTGCCATTCATTCAGCAGGAGTGACACAGGCACCCATTCACCGACTTGCTCTTCTGTACCGGCATCCACCCGACAAGTCCCTTTTTGCAATGAGGTGTACAAAGAGTCCATCCGTTGGCGCTCACGGCTCATTGCAGATGGAGACACATGTTGGGGAAGTCGCCTTGTATAGCTTGTCACCTGCATCCATCCTTTCTGAGACGCGGCGGATTTCCACGACTTAGGAGCATTCCTTCCTGAAAACAAATGCTGATAATGAGCCAATTGTATTCTGAAGTCGGAGCATGTGTCCAGTCGAAGTTCTTTGGCATAGACAGCCTGAAGTTTATAATCGATGAATTCTGCCAGACAATCCGATGAAGGTCTCTCTTCTGCCCGTTGACTATAATATTCATATTCCGCCTCGCTTATTCTTCTGTCTCCTATCTGTAATAACAAGACTTCTCCTTGCGACCGTCCACAGACAGACACAAGGAGAAGTATCAGGATACCGAGCAAACGACGCGGCATTATTCCATCTGATTATTGAGGACGGCTGTAGTTCGGAGCCTCGCTCGTAATAGCAACATCGTGCGGATGGCTTTCAGCTACACCGGCATTGGTGATACGAGTAAACTTCGCATTGTGCAAAGCCTTGATGTCAGCAGCACCACAATAACCCATACCGGCACGAAGACCACCTACCAACTGATAGATTACTTCGTACAAAGTTCCCTTGTAAGGCACACGGGCAGCAATACCTTCCGGCACCAACTTCTTGGTTTCAGTCACGCCACCTTGGAAATAGCGGTCAGCCGACCCATGTTCCATAGCTTCCAACGACCCCATGCCACGATATGACTTGAACTTACGTCCGTTGAAGATGATGGTATCGCCCGGAGCTTCTTCTGTACCTGCCACCAACGAACCAATCATTACACTATAGCCACCGGCAGCCAAAGCCTTCACGACATCACCCGAATAACGCAAGCCACCATCAGCAATCAAAGGTACGTTCGTACCCTCCAAAGCCTTGGCTACATCGTAAACAGCCGACAACTGGGGAACACCCACACCGGCCACCACACGAGTCGTACAGATAGAGCCAGGACCGATACCTACCTTTACAGCATCAGCACCCGCTTCTGCCAACATCTTGGCAGCTTCGCCCGTAGCAATGTTACCTACAACAATATCAATATTCGGGAAACGCTTCTTGGCTTCCTTTAATTTTTCAACCACACCCTTTGAATGGCCATGAGCCGTATCAATAACGATAGCATCCGCACCGGCATCCACCAATGCCTGCATACGTTCCAACGTATCGGCAGTCACGCCAACACCGGCTGCTACACGCAAACGGCCCTTACTGTCCTTGCAAGCCATCGGTTTGTCTTTAGCCTTGGTGATGTCCTTATAAGTAATCAAGCCTACTAACTTACCCTTTTCATCTACAACAGGAAGTTTCTCAATCTTATTTTCTTGTAAGATTTGGGATGCTGTTTCCATATCAGTTCCCGGATGGGTTGTAATGATATGTTCCTTGGTCATTACATCGTCAATTCGCTTGTCCAACTCACGTTCAAAGCGAAGGTCACGGTTGGTCACAATACCGACCAGATAATTTTCATCATCTACAACAGGAATACCACCGATATGATATTCCGCCATCAAGTCCAATGCATCTTTCACGGTAGAACCGCGTTTGATTGTGACCGGATCGAAAATCATACCATTTTCTGCACGCTTCACGATAGCTACCTGGCGGGCTTGTTCCTCGATGGACATGTTCTTATGAATCACACCGATACCACCTTCGCGAGCAATCGCAATGGCCATTTTGGCTTCTGTCACTGTGTCCATAGCGGCAGTCACAAAAGGAATTTTCAACTCAATGTTGCGTGAGAACTTTGTCGAGAGTTCGACAGTTTTAGGCAAAACTTCTGAATATGCGGGGATTAACAGGACATCGTCATAAGTCAATCCGTCCATAACTACTTTATCTGCAATAAATGAAGACATAAGGCTAAATGCTTTAATTTTATTGCGTGCAAATATACGGTTTTTATTCAATCTGAGGAAATATTCAAACGTATTTTTAATTAGAAGCACGAACTTCCCGCCTTAGAAGCGGCAAGTCGTCAGATACAACGAGTTTTCTTCAACAGATAACATTCCTCATGGAAGATGATTTCCAAGGGCAGGCCGGCATTCCTCAGGCTCCCCCGCAACCGCTTGATGGCAGCATGAATGCTGCCCTTGCTGCCATTCCCCTTCCACAGTTTGCGGTCAATCTCCTCTGCGGTCACACGGTGTTCCTCCGCATGCAGGAACAGCAGGAACAATGCAGCCGCTTGTGGTGCCAGCCTTATCGCCTCCTCTCCTCGCCAGACGGTACGGCTCATCACATCATAAGTGATTCCCTCCGTCAGCAGATAGATGTCCGCCTCCTTGATATTTGCATCAGCTACATAGACTATCTTTATCCCCATCAGTTCCGATTTTATAATTTATAGCAGAACACCTGCTTCCCATCCATATAGCGGAACACCTGTTCCTCCACACCCCGTGTGTGGTTATGAAGCCATAGCAAAGCACCTCGGGGTACATTTTCATACACCAGCCTTTCATCGGTGGCTGTCTGCATGCCCAATGACTTCCAGCCTTCCTCGCCGTTCTGGAAGAACAGTTCGTAGGTCTCGCCCGGTGCCACATAGTTGTCATCGTTGCGCGACACATACACGATGCGGTCTATCCGCGCCGGACGCTCCAGCTCCACCACAAAGTCCGTCCCCACATTCAAGGCCTCGAAGCGGCTCAGGTTGTCGCCGTCCAGTGCCTTCTCCATCGAATAGTCCGTCACACCGCCCAAGGGGGCGTCCGCACGGACAATGCGGCATTCCACTTTCTTCCCCTCTTCATACA
>JAFVTL010000055.1 GCA_017503235.1 Bacteroidaceae bacterium
CGACCTACGGCAAAGATACCTTTCGACGGACCTGCCACCCACGTCAACACACCTGCCAGCACACCGAATGCCAAGGCAATGGCGATAATCGGTGAAAGCCACGAAGCACGGATGAAGTCGAAGTATCTGTCGAAGCCTACCAACAAGCTTTGGGTCAAGTTGATTTCATTCTTCGGGATGATGATACCGAGCGAGAAGGTGCCCAAGACGAAAATCAATACCGTAATGAACGAACCGATAAATACGGCCTTGGGATAGTTGACAGACGGATTATCGACATCCTTCACGTGGATACCGCCCATCTCCATACCGGCATAGAAAAGGAAGATACTCGATGCCAGCACCAAGTTGTTGAAGTTGCTGAAGTCGGGGAAGAAATCGCCTTTGAAGTCGAGTTGCGAATGTCCGCCACTGGCTAAATAAACAATCGCCAGCACCACCAGCAAGCCTGCCGGAATAATGGTACCTACCAAACCGCCAATCTTCGATACCTTGCCTACCCACGACATCCCTTTCAAGGATATAAAGGTAGCCAACCAATAAATGGCCAGCACGACGACCAAGGTATATAGCCGATTGGAAGCCAAGGCCATATCGTGGGCATCGTTCATCCCGATAAAGGCCAACGAAACCGCACCGAAGGTCAACACCGTGGGATACCAGATGGTACTTTCTACCCATTGCAACCAGATGGCCAGGAAGCCCATCCGCTTACCGAAAGCCTCTCCTACCCAACGGAAGACACCGCCTTGCTTGTCGGCAAACATCGCCGCAAGTTCGGCAGCCACCAAAGCGGTTGGAATGAGGAATACAAGGGCTGCAAACAGATAATAGAAGGCCGAACTTAATCCGTATTCGGCTTCGGCAGGAAGTCCGCGGAGGGAGACCACCGCCGTCACGTTCATAATGGCGAGTGTAGCTACACTCAATTTAGCAGTTTTACTTAGTTTTTCCATAAGCTTAAAATAATAGAAGAACACAGAGACACAAAGGCACAGAGGCATTTTATGGAGAAAAGAGAACTCTGTGACTCCGTGTCTCTGTGTTCTAATTTGTTGTTTTAGGGCTATAACAATCGATGCTCCGAAATGTTTATCTGAACATTCCTTGCCGGAGGATTGTTCCGCTGTAAATTCTTCGCTCCCCTTGTCATCCAGACGACCGAAGGGAGGAAGGATCTCGGTTACACAAAGTGGATGTGCCCGAGATTCTTCGCTACACTTCGTTTCGCTCTGAATGACAACTTAAGAGCCTAAATGTAATTATAACTATGAAAAGGAAATATCTTATCGGCTTGGGACTCGCTATCGGATGCGGAGCGACCCAGGCACAAACCATTCTTCCGGATACCGTCCGCCCGTCAATCATCCTTACGGACGAGCAACAGACGACTGACAACGGAGTAATCAAAGCTATGTACGAAGCAAACGGACTTCATTTTCAGGATCCCCGTGCGCCCCGTTTTCTCTTTATGGACAGGAAAGGGAAAGTAGCTTTGGGAATCGGTGGATATGTAAAAGGAACCATGTCAGTCGATATGGGTGGAATCTCTGACAATCTCGACTTTGTAACTGCTGATATTCCTGCGCCCAAACAACCCGACATGCGGAACCAGTTCCAGATGGATGCTTCTACCTCGCGCATCTTCTTGAAATTGGTAGGAGACAACACGGCCGTAGGTGATTTCACGGTCTATGTGGAAACTGATTTCCGAGGAAAGGACGGACATCAATACAATTTGCGGCTCCGACAAGCTTACATCAAATTAGGAAATGTTCTTTTCGGAAAGGCCCGAAGCACTTTTGCCGACGGTGCCGCCGGACCTCCGACCATCGACTTTGAAGGGCCGTCCGGTAGTGTCAGCAAAAAGAATACGATGATTCAGTACAAACAAGGAATAAATAAGAACTGGAGCTTTGCGGCCTCCATTGAATCGCCATCCGAAAGCTACACCATCGCTAAAGACAAATCGGAATCCATCAAACAACGTATTCCCGACATCCCTGCTTACTTGCAATACCAATGGGATGAAGGACAAAGCCATATCCGCTTGTCGGGTCTGTTCCGTGCCTTGTCATATCGCAATTTAGTAAAGGAAAAGAATGAATATGCCATCGGTTGGGCGGCACAACTCAGCGGGATGGTTGCCTTTACTCCTCGCATCACGTTCTATTACCAAGCAGCCTACGGTAAAGGATATGCAGATTACTTGAACGACTTGGGCGGTTCGGGTTACGACCTGATACCCGACGGTGATGGCGGTAAGTTAACGGCTCCCTATGCTTTAGGCATTGTGGGAGGGCTGCAATACAATATCTGCAAGAATTTCTTCGTATCGGCTTCATATAGCCAATGTCGATTGTACGACCAGGCTTCCTTGAATGGTTCTGCCTATAAATACGGAGACTATGTAGTGGCCAACGCTTTTTATTCGCCATTCAGCAACTGTCAGGTGGGTGTCGAATTCCTTTATGGGAATCGGCATAATTACGACCGTACCTCCGGTAATGCCCACCGACTGAATGCGATGATTCAATATAATTTCTAACTTCTAAAACCTAAACAATTATGGAAAAATCAGACTTCAATGCCGATGTGTTCGGCTCTAAAGAAATGTTGCAACCGGCACCCGTTGACAAAATCCCTCAACATGGTACCCGACCGGACATCGCCTATCAAATGGTGAAGGACGAAACTTTCGCCCAAACCCAGCCTCGCCTCAACATGGCAACCTTCGTCACCACGTATATGGATA
>JAFVTL010000056.1 GCA_017503235.1 Bacteroidaceae bacterium
AGACTTGTACAAGACTATCGACTATATTTATGAAGATTTCTATACCCACCTAAAAGGAAAGCATGGTAACCTACTGAACGAAAAAGAAATTCAGCTCTGCTGCTTGCTTCGTGCCAATTTCTCTACCAAGGAAATCAGTATTGTTACCGGACAAGGGGTACGAACGGTCTATCAACGAAAGAGTGTCATCCGTCAGAAATTAGGAATGGAAGAAAAAGGGGATATCGTGGAGTGGCTTTCTTGATTTTTTCACCACAGGGAACACAGAGTTTTAAAAGCTCGTTTGCATTTTTCAAGTTCTCAAGACAAACATTTAAAAACTTGATTCTCTGTGAGACTCTGTGTACTCCGTGGTGAATATTCAGAACATGCGGCTTACCCGCTCGATGCCGGCAGCCAGGATGTCGATTTCTTCTTTGGTATTATAGAGGCCGAACGATGCACGGACGGTGCCTTCGATACCCAAACGTTGCATCAAAGGTTGGGCACAATGATGACCGGTGCGCACAGCTATACCGAGGCGGTCGAGCAATGTACCCATATCGAGGTGATGGATGTTTCCCACCAAGAACGAAATGACACTACTCTTGTGCCGGGCTTCGCCAAAGATACGCATGCCTTCTATCTGTTTCAAGCGTTGCATGGCATATTGGGTGAGTTCGTGTTCATAGGCTTCTATCTGCTCCATACCGATGGCCGAAACATAATCGAGCGCCTTGGCCAAAGCGGTAGTACCGATATAGTCGGGAGTGCCGGCTTCGAACTTGAACGGCAATTCATTGAACGTGGTCTTTTCGAACGAAACGGTCTGAATCATTTCCCCGCCTCCCTGATAAGGGGGAAGCTTGTCGAGCCAGGCTTCTTTTCCATAAAGCACACCCACCCCTGTAGGACCATACACTTTATGTCCGCTAAACGCAAAGAAGTCGGCATCGAGTTCCTGCACATCGACCTTCATGTGAGGAACACTCTGTGCGCCATCCACCAGCACGGGCACATTGTGGGCATGGGCCTCGGCAATCATATCCTTCACCGGATTCACGGTGCCCAAGACATTGCTCACATGCATGACGCACACCAGCTTGGTACGCTCAGAGAAGAGTTTCTTGTATTCATCCAAAAGCAACTCGCCCTTATCGTTCATGGGGATTACCTGAATGGAAATGCCCTTCTTGGCGGCTTGCAATTGCCAGGGAACGATGTTGCTATGGTGCTCCATGGTGGAGATGATGACCTCATCGCCCGGTTGCATCTGACTTTCGGCAAACGAAGAGGCCAAAAGGTTGATGCTTTCGGTCGTACCACGGGTAAAGATGATTTCGTTCGTGCTACGGGCGTTGATGAAACGGCGCACCGTCTCGCGCGAAGCCTCGTGAAGTTCCGTGGCCTGTTGGGAAAGGAAATGCACCCCGCGATGCACATTGGCGTTCACGGAGTAGTATTCGTTGGTGATGGATTCCACCACACATCGGGGTTTCTGTGTGGTAGCTCCATTGTCCAGATAAATCAATGGCTTGCCGTACACTTCCCGACTGAGGATGGGGAAATCTTCTCTGATTATATTGATATCGTACATAGAGATATGGTTTATTTATTCACCACAGATTACACAGATGAACACAGATTTTTTTATTTAATTATTTATCTGTGGAAATCTGTGTAATCTGTGGTAAAACAAAAACATCATTTACAAATGGCACATCCCTGGCACTTGTTCAATTCGCCACGGAAACGTTTTTCTACCAACAGATGCAAACGGTCTTTCAACGCATCCAAGCGGATGGTATCAATCACTTCGTTTACAAAAGCAAACATCAACAACAAGCGGGCTTCCTTCAAACTGATGCCACGCTGCCGCATATAGAACAACGCCTTTTCGTCCAACTGACCAACGGTAGCTCCGTGGGAGCACTTCACATCGTCGGCATAGATTTCCAATTGGGGTTGGGTGTACATGCGGGCTTCGCGAGTGGCACACAAGTTGCGGTTGGTTTGTTGGGAAGAAGTGCGTTGGGCACCTTCGCGTACCAACACCTTACCGGCAAAAGCACCTACCGACTGGTCATCGAGCACATACTTGAACAATTCGTTGCTGGTGCAATCGCTTACCTTATGGTCGATGAAGGTATGATTGTCTACATGTTCGTTCTTGTCGGTAATGGCCATGCCACAAAGGCTGATTTCGGCTCCACGGCCGTTCAATGTCACTTCGGTGGTATTGCGGGTGGTTCCGTTATGCAAGGTCATGCCATTGAGCAATACATTGCTGTTCGCTTCCTGGTTGACATACAGATTGCTGATGCGTACCGTACTGGTGTGTGTCTCTTCCAATTCATACAAATCGAACACCGAGTTCTCGGCGGCAAAGACTTCCACTACCTGGGTAGAAAGGAAATTCACATCGTCCATGGCATGGTCACATACCAACAAACGGGCTTGCGCTCCTTCTTCAAGCACTACCAACAAACGGCGGTTCACCATGAAGTTTACATCGGCACGAAGGATATTCACCAACTGAATGGGTTTTTCAATCACCACTCCTTTCGGCACATAGAGCATGAAACCATCTTGTGCAAAGGCAGTATTGAACGCAGTAATCCCATCTTTGGAGGTATCGGCCAATTTGCCATAATACTTCTGTACCAACTCGGGATGTTGTTGGGAGAGGTCCTTCAAACTACCCAACAAGACTCCTTCGGGCAGTTGAGCCTTGGGCAATGCCTTGTTATAAAAAGCATCGTTCACCACGAAATAGAGCAATGTGCTCATGTTAGGAACATCGCACTTGAACACTTCGTACGGATTTACCGGAATGTCCAGCCGGTTCAGGTTCAACCCATAGTCAGGGGCGAACAGCTTGGCCATATCGGTATATTTGTACTTCTCCTGTTTGGTCGTGGGGAAGCCCAAACGTTCAAAGTCGGCAAAAGCGTTGACGCGAGGCGCATTCATCACCTCGGAGCTATGCCGGCATATCAGGGCTTCGCACTGACTGAACAGGTCAATATATTGTTGTTCTGCTTTCATATTCTTTTTGCGATTTTCTCACCACGGATTACACAGATTCTCACAGATAAAAGATTTACATTTTAATCTGTGTCCATCTGTGTAATCTGTGGTGAAATTCAATATCATTCGCCTATTTCTTTCTTTATCCAGTCAAAACCGCGGTTTTCAATTTCCAATGCCAATTCGGGACCGGCAGTCTTTACGATACGACCTTTGTAAAGCACATGCACCACATCGGGCTTGATGTAATCCAACAGACGTTGGTAGTGAGTGATGACAATGCAACTGGTTTCGGGAGTCTTGAGCTTGTTTACGCCTTCGGCCACGATACGCAAAGCATCGATATCCAAACCGGAATCTGTTTCGTCGAGGATACTGAGCTTCGGTTCGAGCATTGCCATCTGGAAGATTTCGTTGCGTTTCTTTTCTCCTCCACTGAAACCTTCGTTTACTGAGCGGTTGGCCAACTTGTTGTCCAGCTCTACTACCGCACGCTTTTCACGCATCAACTTCAAGAATTCACTGGCGGTCAAGGCCGGTTTGCCTTCGTACTTGCGCTTTTCATTGACCGCCGCACGCATGAAGTTCACCATACTTACCCCCGGAATCTCTACCGGATACTGGAAGGAAAGGAACAAACCGGCATGACTACGGTCTTCCGGGCTCAAAGCCAATAAATCCTGTCCGTCGAAAGAAACGCTGCCTTTGGTTACTTCGAAAGCCGGATGACCCACCAATACAGATGACAACGTACTCTTACCCGAACCGTTAGGTCCCATAATGGCATGTACTTCACCTTTCTTGATACTCAGGTTGATGCCTTTCAATATTTCTTTGCCATTGACACTGGCATGTAAGTCTTTTACTTCTAACATAATTATTTCAGTTATGAGTTATGAGTTATGAGTTATAGTTTCAAGTTCTCAACCGGATGGGACTCAGAACTTATAACTCAAAACTCATAACTTTATTATTATCCAACGCTTCCTTCCAACGAAATGGCCAACAACTTCTGAGCCTCTACCGCAAATTCCATCGGAAGTTTGTTGATTACTTCTTTCGCATAACCATTCACAATCAATCCCACCGCATCTTCGGTATTGATGCCTCGCTGATTGCAATAGAACAATTGGTCTTCGCTAATCTTGCTGGTGGTGGCTTCATGCTCTACAATGGCGGTTTCGTTGTGAATATCCATATAAGGGAAGGTGTGTGCACCACATTCACTACCCAATAGCAACGAGTCGCACTGGCTATAGTTACGGGCATTGTCGGCTTTCTCAGACACACGTACCAAACCACGATACGAATTCTGGCTCTTGCCGGCACTGATACCCTTGCTCACAATGGTACTACGGGTATTCTTACCGATGTGAATCATCTTGGTACCTGTATCGGCTTGTTGGTAGTTGTTAGTTACCGCTACCGAATAGAACTCAGCAATGGAATTATCGCCCGTCAGGATGCAGCTGGGATATTTCCAGGTAATGGCAGAACCGGTTTCTACCTGTGTCCAACTCAACTTACTGTCCACTCCCTTGCAATGTCCGCGCTTGGTCACGAAGTTGTAGATACCTCCCTTTCCTTCGGCATCGCCCGGATACCAGTTCTGTACGGTAGAGTATTTCACTTCGGCACGATCGTGCACCACAATCTCGACGATAGCGGCATGAAGCTGGTTCTCGTCACGCTGAGGAGCGGTACAACCTTCCAAGTAAGATACATAGCTGTCATCGTCGGCCACAATCAACGTACGTTCGAACTGACCGGTATTGGCCGCATTGATACGGAAATACGTGGAAAGCTCCATCGGACAACGCACACCCTTCGGGATATAGACAAACGAGCCGTCACTGAATACGGCCGAGTTCAAAGCCGCAAAGAAATTGTCGCGATAACCTACTACGGAGCCCAAATATTTCTGTATCAAGTCAGGGTGCTCGCGAACGGCTTCACTGAACGAACAAAAGATGATTCCTTTCTCCATCAATGTCTCGCGGAAGGTAGTCTTTACCGATACCGAGTCCATCACGGCATCCACCGCCATGCCACTGAGTGCCATCTGTTCTTCCAACGGTATACCTAACTTATTGAAAGTCTTTATCAATTCAGGATCCACTTCATCCATGCTTTTCGGCCCTTCCTTCTTTTTGGTCGGGTCGGCATAATAAGAAATGTCCTGATAATCGATTTCAGGAATGTCGAGGTGCGCCCAAGTAGGCATCTCCAACGTAAGCCAATGGCGATATGCCTTCAGACGGAATTCCAAAAGCCACTCCGGCTCATTCTTCTTGGAAGAAATCAACCGGATGACATCCTCATTCAATCCCTTTTCAATTATATCGGTGTGAACATCCGTAGTGAAGCCATATTTGTACTTCTCCTGCGTGAGTTCCTTTACATATTTATTAGGTTCGTCCTGCATAAACTAACTAACGATTTTATCTGTCACGTCCTTCAATACCGGGAAAAATACATCTGTAAAATCTTTCACCGGATTATATAACGCAGACGCTTCTTTCTTTGTTTCACCTATAATTTCGCTCTTGGGGTCAATGTATTCCAAAACATGAATGGCCAAGCCTATCAACAGCATCACCTTGACAGCTCCAAACAGGCCACCCAACAAGCGGTTCAACCAACCCAGATGAATGGCATCCAATGCCTTGGTCAATACCGAAGCTACCAAAACACAAATCAATGGCACAACAACCCATATCAAGATAAACGACAGAATCTGTGCAATGGTTACGGAGGTTCCTAAAGCATCTACCAAGTGCTCGGCTACCACGCCAAACAAAGCGCGGGCAATCAACAAGCCGGCCACCAGTCCTACGATAGCAGCCAATTGTTTCAAAAAGCCTTTCATCAGTCCTTGTATGATACCAACACCTATCAGGACTAAGATTATAATGTCTATTACTTCCATTTCCTTAAAATACATGTCATTCTGAACAAAGTGAAAAATCTGTCACATAGCGCAGCCATGGATGTCATCAGATTCTTCGCTACGCTCAGAATGACACTATTAGTATTTAAATACTTCTTATAAAGTCTGCTTCACTTCGATTTCTTCGTAAGTTTCGATTACGTCACCCACTTTGATATCGTTGCAAGCCGTCAAGCTGATACCACATTCAAAGTTGGTACCCACTTCCTTCACATCGTCCTTGAAACGCTTCAATGCGTTGATGGAACCCGTAAATACAACAATACCATCGCGAATCAAACGAGCCTTGTCGGAACGTTTCACCTTACCGGTCTTCACCATCGCACCGGCCACCTGACCTACCTTGCTGATGTTGAAGACTTCACGCACTTCGATGGTAGCAGTAACTTGTTCCTTCAATGTAGGAGCCAACATACCTTCCATAGCAGCCTTCACTTCTTCGATGGCATCGTAGATAACCGAATACTTGCGGATATCCACACCATTCTGTTCGGCCAACTTAGCGGCAGAGCCTGAAGGACGTACCTGGAAGCCCACGATGATAGCATCCGAAGCCGAAGCCAAGGTAACATCCGATTCTGAAATCTGACCGACACCCTTATGGATAACATTCACTTGGATTTGTTCGGTAGACAACTTGATGAGTGAGTCACTCAACGCTTCTACAGAACCGTCCACGTCACCCTTCACGATGATGTTCAATTCGTGGAAGTCACCCAATGCCAAACGACGGCCCACTTCGTCCAATGTCAACATTTTCTGAGTACGCAAGCCTTGTTCGCGTTGCAATTGCTCACGCTTGTTGGCCACTTCACGAGCTTCCTGGTCAGTATCGAACACATGGAAGGTATCACCTGCGGCAGGAGCACCGTTCAAACCAAGAATCAATACCGGTTCGGCCGGACCTGCTTCCTTGATGCGTTGGTTACGTTCGTTGAACATGGCCTTCACCTTACCATAAGAAGTACCAGCCAATACAATGTCACCCACACGGAGCGTACCATTGCTTACCAATACAGTGGCTACATAGCCACGACCCTTGTCGAGTGAAGATTCAATGATTGAACCGGTAGCCTTACGATTTGGATTGGCTTTCAATTCCAACATTTCTGCTTCGAGCAATACCTTTTCCAACAAATCATCCACGCCCAAGCCCTTCTTGGCCGAGATATCCTGTGACTGATACTTACCACCCCATTCTTCAACGAGGAAGTTCATAGCGGCCAATTCTTCCTTAATTTTGTCCGGATTAGCGGCCGGCTTGTCAATCTTGTTGATGGCAAATACAATAGGTACACCAGCAGCCATCGCATGGTTGATAGCTTCCTTGGTCTGCGGCATCACATTGTCATCGGCAGCTACAATAATGATAACAATATCCGTTACCTTCGCACCACGGGCACGCATCGCTGTAAACGCTTCGTGACCCGGAGTATCGAGGAATGTAATGCGACGTCCGTCTTCCAACTTCACGTTATAGGCACCGATGTGCTGGGTAATACCACCCGCTTCGCCGGCAATCACATTCGCCTTACGGATGTAGTCAAGAAGAGAAGTCTTACCGTGGTCAACGTGACCCATTACAGTAACAATCGGTGCACGTGGCAACAAGTCTTCTTCCGAATCTTCTTCTTCAGTAATGGCCTGCGATACTTCTGCACTGACATATTCTGTTCTGTATCCGAACTCCTCAGCTACCAAGTTAATGGTTTCAGCATCCAGACGTTGGTTGATAGACACCATCATACCAATACTCATACAAGTACCAATGACCTGTGTAACAGGAATATCCATCATGTTTGCCAATTCGTTTGCAGTAACGAATTCGGTCAACTTCAGGATTTTGCTTTCTTCCTGTTCCATTTCTTCCTGCTCCATCAATCGGTCGCGTACATTGTCACGCTTTTCCTTACGATACTTGGCAGCCTTGTTCTTGGTCTTGTTGGTCAAACGGGCCAACGTTTCCTTTACCTGCTTTGCAACGTCTTCATCACTGACTTCCACCTTCGGAGCCGGTTTCTTGAAGCGATCCTTTCCAGGCTTTCCTTGTTGCTTGGCGTTATCTTTGTTCGGTTTGTTTTCCTTGCGTGGAGCCGCATTCATATTACCCGATGCATTGATGTCCACGCGTTCCTTACCGATACGATTACGTTTCTTCTTTCTTTCTCCGTCTTCAGCGCCTTCTTTTCCTTCCGGTCTGTCACCCTTACGGATTTCCTTTATGATGGCATCCTTCATCTGCTTGCGCTGTTCCTGACGGGCCTTTTCTTTTTCGTCCCGTTCCTTCTTCTTTTCTTCCTTCGACTTCTTCTTCGGACGGGTAGACTGGTTCAATGCTGCCAAGTCTATCTGACCAACTACATTGATTGTCGATTTGAATTCTGCAGAACGTATCTTGAATACACCTTCTTCAGCTTCAACAGCTTCCTTTACCTTCGGTTCTTCAACCGGTTTTACCGGTGCCGGCTGAGGCTTTTCAACGGCTGGTGCAGGCTGTTCCTTCTTGGGTTCCGGCTTCTTTTCTTCTACAACTTGAACCGGTTCTACCGCTTTAGGTGCTGCAGGTTTCTTGTTCAAATTGTCCAAATCAATCTTGCCGACCGGTTTGAATTTAGGGAGTGATTCATCAGGAATAACAGTCTTCACCACCTCTTCCTTCTTCGGCTCAGGGATGGATACTGTAGGTTTGTTGCGTTCTTTGTTCTGTCTTTCTTGAATGAACTTTTCAGACTCAATCTTCAGATTCTTGTCTGTGCTGAACTCTTTCACAAGTACAGCATATTGTTCCTCGGTAATTTTCGCATTGGGGCTTGCCTCTATTTCATACCCTTTCTTCTGCAAGAATTCAACTACCGTCGTTATTCCTACATTCAAATCTCTTGTTACTTTGTTCAGTCTAATTGTCATATTATTTAGTTATGAGTTATGAGTTATGAATTATGAGTTATGAGTTTGTAACCTACTCAGAGCCCAGAACCCACAACTCAAGACTCTACTTTATTATTCTTCAAATTCCGCTCTCAAAATAGCCAATACCTCATCTACTGTATCTTCTTCAAGGTCAGCCTTTTCAATCAACATTTCACGCGGTGCGTTCAGCACAGCCTTTGCCGTATCGAGTCCCAGACTCTTGATGGCATCAATGACCCATCCGTCTATTTCATCTTCAAATTCTTCCAAGTAGATGTCTTCGTTTTCTGCATCTTCATCCAGTTCACGATATACATCGATGGTGTATTCTGTCAGCATACTTGCCAACTTGATGTTCATACCACCCTTTCCGATAGCCAATGAAACTTCTTCGGGCTTGAGGTACACTTCCACCTTCTTTTCTTCTTCGTGCATAACGAGCGATGACACATGAGCCGGGCTCAAAGCACGTTGGATGAAGAGCTGGATGTTGGCAGTGTAGTTGATGACATCAATGTTTTCATTGCGCAATTCGCGAACGATTCCATGAATACGCGAACCCTTTACACCGACGCAAGCTCCTACAGGGTCAATACGATCATCATATGATTCGACGGCAATCTTGGCTCTTTCGCCCGGGATTCGTGCAATCTTCTTCACGGTGATGAGACCATCATTGATTTCCGGCACTTCCATTTCGAGCAGACGCTGCAGGAACATAGGTGAAGTACGGCTCAAGATAATCTTCGGGTTGTTATTGCGGTTATCCACACGGGCCACCACGGCGCGTACGGTTTCTCCCTTGCGGTAGAAATCCGACGGGATTTGTTCTGTCTTGGGGAGAAGGAGTTCATTACCTTCATCGTCGAGCAACAGAATTTCCTTCTTCCAGATTTGGTACACTTCAGCGGCAATGATAGTGCCCACCTTGTCGATGTACTTGTTGTAAAGGCTGTCCTTTTCCAATTCAAGAATCTTGGAAGCCAATGTCTGACGAAGATTCAAGATAGCTCTACGTCCGAACTTGGCAAAGATTACTTCGTCTGTCACTTCTTCACCTTCTTCATACGAAGCGTCAATCTTCTGTGCTTCGCTCAAGGTGATTTGCATATTGGGATTTGTCAGTTCCTCATCTGCCACCACCACGCGGTTACGCCAGATTTCAAAGTCACCTTTGTCGGGGTTTACAATCACATCATAGTTTTCATCGGTACCGAACATCTTCGCAATCACACTGCGGAACGACTCTTCGAGTACACTTACCATAGTCGTTCTGTCGATATTCTTGGTTTCCTTGAATTCCGAGAACGTATCAATCAAGCTGATGGTTTCCTCTTTCTTAGCCATAATTATTTAAAGCTGATTAAGTATTTAGTATATTTTATTTCTTCGTATGTAAATGTCATGTCCTCATCCACCAATTTGGGGCGCTTGGCTCCTTCGGGCTTCACCTTCTTCTGTACAGTCACGGTGAATGTCTCTTCATTGGCCTCCTTGAGGATACCTTCCATCTTCTTTCCTTCGCGGGTAAGCACTTCCACCTCTTTTCCGACATGGATGAGGTACTGTTGAAGCACCTTGAACGGCTGGCCGATACCTGCCGAACCCACTTCCAATTCATAGTCCTCTTCTTCGCGGTTCAGTTTTGACTCGATGAAGCGACTCAGTTCCACACAATCGTCTATCCATACTCCTTCGGCATGGTCGATTTCAACTACAATCTTGTCATCGGGACTCACTGTGACATCTACCAGAAAGTAATCCTTACCATCCAGCCATTCGTTCACAATCCCTTCTACAACGGTTTTGCTAATCATTCGGTTAGTTTTAAGAATAAAAAAAGGGCTTTGTCAAGCCCCACGATTCATCCAATTCGCTGCAAATATACAAATATTCCTCCACCACCACAACATTTACCCGTTTTTTTTATAGTTTTGCAGAAACTTAATGAATTATGATCCAAAAGAAAAGAAACCCACACAAACCTTTTATGGTACTGAACGGCATCCTGGCGTTCGTCGTATTCGTCATTGCCTGCCTCTTTCTATACGTATCCTTCCAACTGAAGCGCGACAAAGACAAGGAAGTGACCTACGAAGGTAAATATCTTGTGGAAATCAGCAAGGATTTTGCCGGCGAAGACATCAGCGTTTACCTGAACGACAGCCTGTTGATGAAGGGAATCATGCCCGATACTCTGACACAGACAAGCATCGACAAGTTTGCTGACGAAAATATCCTAATGATAGTGGACAACGCCACCGACAACACGACTCCCTTCAATCTGAATCCTGACGGAAGCCGGGTGACCGTAAAGAAAACAGCCGGCATCATCTCCATCATTGAACGGGAACAATAACACCATGAACTCCAAGCTGAAAGGTTATCTGTGGGGAGCTATCGGTGGGGCTACCTATGGTATGAACCCCCTGTTCACCCTTCCTCTTTATCAAGAAGGGATGTCCCCCGATTCCGTTCTGTTCTTCCGTTATCTGTTTGCCATTCCCATATTGGCTCTGATGATGAAGTTCACACATGTCGATTTCAAGATTACCTTTCGCGAAATACCACCATTGGTCTTCATGGGCATCATGTTTGCTTTGTGTTCGTTAACTCTTTTCCAAAGCTACAACTACATGGATGCAGGCATTGCTTCCACCATCCTGTTCCTTTACCCCATCCTTGTAGCATTGATTATGACCTTCATATTCAAGGAAAAGCTCTCGCCCGTCACCATCTTCTGCCTACTGATGGCAACCGCCGGCATCGGTCTATTATATAAAGGTGAAGACGGAGCCACATTGAGCCTTGTAGGCACCATCCTGGTCATCATCTCCGCTTTGACTTACGCCATCTACATCGTCGGTATCAACCGCACCCGATTGAAGAAGATGAATACCATCAAAGTAACGTTCTACGTCCTCTTGTTCGGATGGAGCCTTTTCGCCGTTCGAAGCATGATTGACGGTGGCGTACAATCCTCTCCTGCCGACAAATGGTTCCTTTGGGGAAACTTGTTGGCCTTAGGTCTGCTCCCTACAGCTATATCATTGCTCACTACAACCATCGCTATCCAGCACATCGGTTCCACTCCTACCGCCATACTCGGTGCCTTGGAACCTGCCACCGCCATCTTCTTCGGCATAACGGTATTCAACGAAACGCTGACCTTTCGCGAAACGTGCGGCTTGATTCTAATCATCATTGCCGTCTGCATCGTTGTGATAGCAAGAGATAAAAAACCGGCATAATTCTTTCATCGATTCATCCCCATTTTTAGGGGCTGACCAGCATATTAACATCCTCCGAGCAGGATATTAATATCCTCCGACCAAGAGCGTACTTTCCTCCGAGCAGGAACGGCCGCTCCTGGTCACCAAGTGCGGCCGTTCCTGGTCACCAAGTGCGGCCGCTCCTGGTTACCAAGAAAAAGCATCAGTCGAGCAGATGTAGTGGTGAAGCACTTTGATAATCTTCCCACCCTAACTTTTCTCCCGAGTTAATATCAATTTTACTTTAAGTCCAATAGTTAATTATGGTAACCTCAAATCCGCAACCTATAGGGTTTAGTGGGATTTTGCTTGCAAAGCGACAAAATTCATTTTATTGTACATATTTCTTGCACAACAGAAATGTCGCAGACACAAAATCCCCTTACCCCATAAAGCGACTTGAGGTAA
>JAFVTL010000021.1 GCA_017503235.1 Bacteroidaceae bacterium
AATGACAAATGATTCAATTTAATTCCGCCTTCAAGTCGAGATAAGTTTCTTCTCCCTTCCCGATGGTGGCCTTCAACTTATAAGCATCTCCCTTTTCTTCGAGGAGAATGTTCACCTCTACTTGAGGATGTGCCAACGGAGTGACCAAGGTAGTCAATCGGCACTGCTGTAAATTATTCAAGAACAAGGGCTTGCCGGCTACTTGCTCGGCACATTCCTTAATCATCTGAATGTTGCACACACCCGGTGATACGGGTTCGCCCGGGAAATGGCCTTCGTACACTTGGCAGTCCGCATTCAAGCTGATGTCGAAACGCACGGCAGCATTTTCCTGCTTCGATACGTTTTCTATTGTATAGTAATCTTTTATCAACATAGTTCTTATTCCAAGTTATGCTTTTTCTTCCATTCCGCCAAGAAGGGAGGACAAGAAGGCTCGAACTCACCCTGATGGTTGGTAAACAATTGGGTGGACTCGGCACTGAATACCAATGCATTGTCCGACTCCTTGCGGATTTCGTAATCGAACACCAGCTTGGCTCCCTTGGTGGGACGACAGGTGATGGTTACCAGCAACACATCGTCCACGGTGGCCGTTTGATGATAACGCATCTTGATGTCGAACATCGGAGCCAGATAGCCGCTGTCGTAGATGTACATGTACTCCAAGCCGTATTTACGTCCGAAGGCTTCGCGAGCATCTTCCATATAAGTAATGTAGTGTCCATGCCACACCATCTTGATGGAGTCCACCTCGGAGAAGCGCACCTGTACACGGACGGTTTCACTCAATGCCATATCAATCCTCCTTGATAAAAATTTTCATTTGACAAGTGGCCAACACTTCTTCAGCGACCTTTGTTTCGGCTGCGATGAGTGTGACACCGGCTGCTTCGCCCAATACACGGAGAGAAGTATGCAGGAACTCGCCCACCTTAGGCAGACGAACAATCTTGAATTTCTTCACTTCGCCGATGAAGCCCAGCTTGGGTGCCTCGCCCCGGGTGTAGGGTGCATAACCGGCAAAAGCCGCGGCACTCTGAGCCACATGCTCTATCATTCCCGGCTCACGGAGAAGTCCCCCCTCACAAAAAAGATTACCCGACTGTACATGGAGTCCCGTCTCTGCGCCCGTTTCGTCGGCGCAAAAGAAAGTGTCTACCATGACAATTGGGTTACGTTGGGGGATGAGTTTATACAACCCCTCCCCCTCTAACAATGGTTCTTTCATAACAGTTATGAGTTATGAACTCCTTTACGCTGTTCTTTCAGCGATGAAATCATAAAGAGCTTGGAAAGTCTGTACTTTCACCATTTCAGAACCTTGGATTTTCACACCAAATTCTGATTCAATCAAAGCAACCATATCCACGAGGCTCAAGCTATCGAGCTGGAGTGTTTCCTTGATGTTTGCATCAGGAGTGATATCAGATACTTCTACTTCAAATTCATCAGCCAATGTTTCGTTGATCTTGGCAATCAATTCATTCTTTTCCATTTTCTTTTCTGTTTTATTGTTTATTGTTTTATTGTTTTTTCTGTCATTACAGGTTGCGTACAATCAAGGTCGAGTTGGTACCACCGAAGCCGAACGAGTTCGACAAGAAGGTATCGAAGCCGGTCTCGATGCGCTGTGCCGGGATGTAGAGCTTAGCCGAGTCTTCATCCGGATTTTCGAAGTTGAGGTTGGCAGCAATGAAGTTGTTCTTCATCATGAGCATGGAATAGATGACTTCCGATGCACCCGCCATCCACATTTCGTGACCGGTCTGACTCTTGGTCGATGTTACCGGGATGCGATGGTCGCCGATGACACGATAGATAGCCTTGGCTTCGTTGGTATCGCCTACGTGAGTAGAGGTAGCGTGAGCGTTGATGTAACCAATTTCGTTCACACCGATACCTGCACGGCGGATAGCCATTTCGAGGCTCTTGGCAGGACCGTCCACGTTCGGAGAAGAGATATGGTCACCGTTGGACGAGAAGCCGTAGCTGAGGATTTCAGCCAAGATAGGAGCACCACGACGTACGGCCGATTCGTAGCTTTCGATAATCACGGTTGCAGCACCACCACCCGGAACAAGTCCATCGCGGTCACGGTCGAACGGACGACTGGCCTTGGTCGGTTCGTCTTCGCGGATAGAGAATGCCGAGATACCATCGAACGAGCCTACTGACCATGGGTTTACTTCCTGAGCACCACCGCACACAACCATTTCTTGCAAGCCGTTCTGAATGAGCAATGCACCCAAACCGATGGCATGAGAACCTGATGCACAAGCACCCGATACGGTGAGGTTGATACCCTTCAACTTGAAGATACAGCCGAGGTTCATGGTTACGGTTGAGTTCATCGACTGGAAGATGGCACCCGAACCACAGAGGGTAGTATCCTTCTTTTCACGCATGGTGTCTACGGCCTTCACGTTAGGCACGGTAGAGCTATCGTTACCATAGAGCAAGCCCACATCGTGAGTGTTCAAATAGTCTTGGTCGATGCCCGCATTGCGGAGTGCATCTACGGTAGCACAATAAGCATACTTGGCTTGTTCCGGCATATATACACGCTGAGAACGACTCAACAATTTCTTCAAATCCGGTTCTTCGAGTTTAGCGGTCAAGGCAGAACGGAAACCCATCTCCTTACGTTC
>JAFVTL010000003.1 GCA_017503235.1 Bacteroidaceae bacterium
CGGTTTCTGTTATTAGCTTTCCAGTCACTAGTCACTAGTCACTGCTCACTAATCTTGTACTACTTGCTTGTTCATATCTAAATCTTTCAAAGAACGCTTCTTCAAAACGGCTTCCTTTCGGAAAGCGGATGCAAAGGTAAGCCGAATTTTAATTCTGACCAAACAATTCAAAGACTTTTTTTGAAGAAAAATAAAAAGTGTAACGCAAACACTTGATAATCAAAATGTGCTGAAGAACATAAAATCCAGGCTTGACAGCAATGCAAAAGGAGAGAAAGGACAAAACTATGCTTTAGCAGGAAGAAAGCAATGCTTTACGAAGCAGAAAGTGACGAGACAAGATTTCCATTAAAGCGTTTGTTTATTCTCAAGACTTCCTTTAACTTTGCTCTCATAAACATAGCACCAATGAAAAAAGAAACATATAGCTGCGTAGATTGCGGCACACAGAACTGCAAATTCAAGACACGTACATACCCCGACTTTTGCCCCACCAAGAATTTGGAGGAAGAAAACCTGCAATGGGCTTTGGAAAAATATGAAGAAGGACGCAACAAAGAAATCATGATAGCAAGCGCCGAGGTTGAATTTGAAGGATATTGTCAATGGACGCGCGTCCAAGAGATTATGGAATTCGCCAAGAAAATCGACGCCAAGAGAATCGGTATCGCCAACTGCATCGGACTTATCAACGAAGCACGTACTTTTGCCAAAATACTGCAATCCAACGGATTTGAAGCCCACGCCGTCATCTGCAAAGTGGCCGGAAAGTCCAAATCATCCATCGGCATTCCCGCGCAATGTGAAGAGATAGGCTCCGCCATGTGCAATCCCATCCTTCAAGCGCGACTATTAAACAACGCCAAGACAGATTTAAATGTAGTCATCGGATTATGCGTGGGACACGACAGCCTATTCTACAAATATTCAAACGCCTACGTCACCACCCTCGTCACCAAAGACAGAGTAACCGGCAACAACCCGGCCGCTCCACTTTATACTGCAAATTCTTATTATAAGAAAAAGTTTAATGTATAGTCCACATCCGACAGCCTCATATCCATGACACAGTCCTCCCTCCTAAACGAGGACAACCATTTAGAATGTCATCATATTTTTTTGCTTCAGTTGTATAGATTAAAGTAAAGGATGTAACATAAATCTTTAAAAATTAACTATCTTTGCAAAACCCACAAATCGGAAACGCTGAAAAATCTTAAACATGAAGCACTTTTTAGTTCTACTTCTTACATTTATTCCATTTACCCTCCAAGGCCAGTCCTATAAATTATTCACAACAGACCAGCATCTGTCAAGCAGTCTCATCAATCACATCTACGAAGATTCCAAAGGCATGATATGGGTGGCTACAGAGGATGGATTAAACCGATACGACGGCTCTAAGTTTACGATATACAATCACGATCCTGACGACGAGCATTCACTGGCACACAACTACATCTCCGTTATCTTTGAGGACTCCAAAGGAAACCTCCTCATAGGTTCGTACAGAGGCTTGCAGCTATACAACCGTGCAACCGATGATTTTTCTCCTAAAGCCATAGACATAGAAAGCAAATCATTCTTCAACAACGTACGAAGCATCATAGAGCGTAGCAATGGAGAAGTTTGGGCCACTGGAGATTACCTTTCATCTGTAACGATTGAGAACGGCCGGCCGGTCGTCCAAAGATTGGATATAGGCGTTCCCATCGAAATGACAGACCATTTAATAGAAGACAATGAAGGGCACCTATGGGTCAGCAAAGGAGAATACGGCATATACCGAATCAGCCCCAACGGCCAGTACAAACTCTATCAGAACAAAGAAGAATCAGCAGCCAACATTATCAGCATCTGCAAGGATACACAAGGAAACATCTATGCTGGTTCCACAGACAAAGGTCTTTTAAAGTTCGACAAACAGGAAGACCAATTCATCAGCATACCTTATAAAGGAAATCAAGAAATCCCCCTCAGAAGCCTGTACGCAGACGAAGAAGGAAACATTTTCTTGTGCACAGATGGGAAAGGCGTAAAAATATACGATACGTCCAGCGGAGAAATGAACGATTACACATTCGATGGACATTTCGACCCCGCCAACTTAAAAGTGCACTACACCATCAAAGACCACGCTAACAACCAATGGCTCGCCATCTATCAGAAAGGAGTAGCCATGATACCAGCGACCACCGGCAACTTCAACTACATCGGGCACAAATCCGCGCAAAACAACATTATCGGCACAAGTTGCATCACCTCCATTCAACGCAGCTACGACGGAACGCTGTGGGTAGGAACAGACAACGAAGGCATCTACCAGTTGTCACCCGACAACACCCTTAAGACGCACTACGCACCCACCGACAAACCAAAATCCGTACCGGCCATTATCCTTAATGTGTATGAAGATTCGGAACACAATCTGTGGTTCGGCTCCTACAACGATGGAATGGGCCGTCTTCTTGCCGGAAGCAGACAGTGTGTCTATCTAAAAGACCTGGTAGATGCTCACGGAAAGAGTATCCAATCCGTATACGACTTTGCCGAAGACAATGAAAAGCGTTTATGGATAGCGACATTGGGCAAAGGATTGTACTATTACGACTTGAAAGAAAAACGGACCATATACAATCCCGAAGCCAACAAAGGCCTTAACCGATGGATATATTGCCTGCATCATAGCAGCGACAACCAGCTTTACATAGGCACCAGCTACGGCATGTATGTGCTCAATCTGGACAAAAAATTTGAAATAGAAATGATTTTGCCCAGTAGAATCATCCTTAGCATTTACGAAGACAAGAAGGGACGCATCTGGGCTGGAGGTTCAGACGGCTTAACCGCATGGGATCCACAAACCCGTCAGACCAAGACCTATTCCACACAAAACGGATTAGCCGGAAACAACGTCTACGGCATCCAAGAGGACCAATACGGCCATCTATGGATCAGTACGAATTACGGTCTTTCACAGTTCAACACCGTTACCGAAAAGTTCAACAACTATTATGTCGGCGATGGCCTTCAAGGCAATGAGTTCAGCAAGAACTCCACCCACAAAGATACGGACGGAACCATTTGGTTCGGAGGCATCAATGGCATCACCTATTTCCAGCCGGAGAACATTTCAAGCACCTCCAAAAAATGGAATATCCGTATCACTGATTTCCTTCTTAACAATCAGCCTATCGGGGCCGAAAGCCTCTCAGGAGGAAACCGTATTATAAATTGTCCTGTATATGAAGCCAAGGACTTCCATTTGGCACACAACGACAACACTTTCACCATCGAATTCTCTCCGCTCGAATACAATGCGCCCGAGCGCCTCAATTACCTGTATTCCATCAACGGCAGAGAGTGGATGTATCTCCCTAACGGTATCAACCGCTATCCTTTCTACGACCTTGACCCCGGCACCTATCATTTCAGAGTCAAGGCCGATGATAATGGCATGCTTTCTGATACGTTGGAAGTTACCATCCATATTTCTCCAGTATGGTGGGCATCCCTATGGGCCAAACTCGCCTACCTGTTCATCATCATAGCAGCCATCTTAATCATCGCCCAGCAAATAAAAACTCGCAACCGGGCCAAGCTAGAGATGCAGAAACATATTCATGCAGAAGAAATCAAAGATGCCAAACTGCAGTTCTTCACGAACATATCACACGAGATTCGCACCCCCATCTTCTTCATCATCAACCCATTAAAGAAGCTCATTTCAATGGATAATGATACAGACCGAAAAAAGCTATATCATACTATCCATCTGAATTCAGAGCGGATTCTCCGTCTGGTCAACCAGTTGATGGATGTACAGAAAATCGACCAGGGCAAAATGAGACTTACATTCAAGAACACAGAAATTATCAGTACCATAAACGACATTTGTGAAATCTTCGAAGAGCAGGCCAAAGAGCAAGAACTGCAATTGATATTCAATCACGACGGAATAGATAAAGTGAATGCATGGATAGACCCCAATCATTTCGACAAAATTATACTCAACCTGCTCTCCAATGCCTTCAAATTCACTCCTAAAGACGGCAAAGTGGAAATCCGGCTCAATACCATTACAGGAAATCCTCCCGAAGAGCCATTGTCCAACTACATGGAAATCATCGTTTCGGACACCGGTAAAGGAATAGAAGAAAATGAAAAAGAACAAATATTCAAAGCCTTCTATCAATCTTCCAACAATGGAGAAATAGGAACGGGAATCGGGTTGCATCTGACACACTCCCTTGTCGAACTGCATCACGGGACAATTACCTGCGAGAACAACCCTGAAGGACCGGGATGTCGGTTCACCGTACGGATTCCATTGGATAACTTCCACTTGCTGCCGGAAGAAATGAGCGAAGAAACGACTGACGTGCAACCCAAACCCGAAATTTCCTCTATCAGCCACTATGAGATGGAAGAAGCCAACGAGACAGAAGACAAGAACAAGAACAGCAAATACCACATTCTCATTGTTGAAGACAATGAAGAAATACGTCGTTACCTAACATTGGAACTCTCGCCCAAGTATCACATCAAAGGATGTGCCAACGGCAAGGAAGCTCTAGAAGAAATCTTCCATAAAGAACCCGACCTGATTATCAGCGACATCATGATGCCCGAAATGGACGGCTTCACCCTATGCCGAAAAATAAAGGCCAATATCAATCTGAACCATATCCCTATCATACTTCTGACCGCCAGGGTACAGGAAGAAGACAAGATTGAAGCTTTGGAACGAGGAGCGGACGCCTACATCACCAAGCCTTTCAACAGCCATATTCTGGAAAAGACCATCAGCAACCTCATTCTTACCAGAGAAAGATTGCGCAACACTTTCAGCGGGCACCAAAGCCACAATGACAAGCTGGAGAAGATGGAGATTGAATCTCCCGACGACAAACTGATGAACCGCATCATGAAAGTAATCAACGGAAATCTCAGCAACCCAAGCCTGACTGTAGAAATGATTGCGAACGAAGTAGGTACCAGCCGCGTGCATCTCAACAGAAAGCTGAAAGAGCTGACCAATCAGACAGCCCGAGAGTTCATAAAGAACTGCCGGCTGAAACAAGCCGCCGAACTGTTGTCGCAAAAGAAACAAAACATTACAGAGGTAGCCGAAATGACCGGATTCACCAACCCGAACAACTTCTCGACCGCCTTTAAGGAATTGTTCGGAGTTTCCCCGTCTGCCTATAAAGAGTACTTGGACAGCAAGAAGGAAGACGAAAACGGATTAGATCCTGATAAATAGGAGGCTGTGTCAAAAATACCTCTTTAAATTTTTCATCCGCAGATTACGCGGATTGCGCAGATTTTTAGTTTTATGAAGTAGAACACAAACTGTCCCCATGTAAGGGGGACGAGCGCAGCGGAGGGGGTATAGAAACATAAAACTTTACACCCCTCCGTCCTTCGGACACCTCCCCTGATATGGGAGGAGTTTAAAATCAATAACTTTCCCCATGCAAGGGGGACGAGCGCAGCGGAGGGGGTATAGAAGCATAAAACTTTACACCCCTCCGTCCTCCGGACACCTCCCCTGATATGGGAGGAGTTTTAAAATCAATACTGTCCCCATGCAAGGGGGACGAGCACGAAGTGCGGAGGGGGTATAAAATTTTTCATCCGCAGATTACGCGGATTGCGCAGATAAATAATAACCTTTCGGTACAATAAAGATGAAAAATCTGCGTTATCTGCGGCATCAGCGGATGAAAAGTGTATTTTGACATAGCTTCAATAATATAGCAGTTGACACTATTTGTCATCCATTCTCCCTTCGGCCGTCCGGATGACAAAAAGATGATGGTTATTCCGGTTAAATTATAGTGTCAACAAGTATATAACCCCCTTTATCTATCTTTTCATACAGGTTTGCGGTACTCACATAAAAAAAGAACCATGCCTGATCACTTAGACATGGTTCCCACACTTTAAAATCTACCTATTAAAAAAAACGCTAAGTCTATTTTCATATCTTAGTTGGCAGCACCCCAACCGCTGATGACTTGCTTCATTTCTGAATTCACGTCAAGAACGCTTTGTGGGATTGGCCAGTATTCATGCTTGCCAGCAACGAATTCAACATTGATACCAGCATCCTTCAACGGGTGACGAACTTCGTAAACGAGCTTGTGAGGCTTCGCACCGTTTGAAGTAAAGTATTCGTCGAACTGATAAGGAATGTTGTCAAGTACCTTGTCATAGCATTCCTTAGCGATACCCCAACGAACGATGTCGTTCCAACGGCAACCTTCGAACCAAAGTTCATACTGCTTTTCATCCATCAAAACCTGCATATCTACTGTTTCAGAGATAGTCTTAGAACCTGCACGTTCCTGAATCTTGTTGATATACTTCTTGGCTTCAGCAGTATTGTTAGTTTGGATACAAGCTTCAGCATAGATCAAATAAGCTTCAGCCAGACGAGCCAAACAGAAGTTGGTATTGTTACAGTTGTCACCTACAGAAAGGTCAACATCGTTTGGATGACACATCATCTTCACTTCCATCACGTCACTACGAGAGAATGAACCGTTAGAGTTAGTGATACCACGTTCAGGGTCAAATTCCTTTTCAGCACGGGTAGTCAATGTAGCATCTGTACGCCAGCCGCAAAGAGTTTCATCGTAGAAGAATTCATCTGAAGTGAGGAAAGTAGCCTTACGGCGGTAGCTGTCACCATCATTTGCCAACATCTTGTGAGCAAATTCATGGTTGATAGCACCACCGCCCCAACCACCGGTTGAGCAGATTTGTGGGTTGGTACCACCACCCTTGATGTCGTCACCACGCCAGTTGAGTACGTTGGCAACCATCCAGCGACCACGTTGGATGCTACCACCCCATACACCGCCGATAGAAGTATTAGTTGTATAGTTGAATTCGAAAATCTTTTCTTCACAACCGTCACCTTCAATGTGGAAAAGGTCGCGGAAACGTTCACCCGGAACGAGTGCATAGTTAGAAGATTCAACCAACGGCTTCATGATGCTGACTACCTTGTTATAGTCACCAACGAAGAGAGCAGCCTTACCGCCTACGAACTGAGCAAATCCCTTAGTAGCATACCAAGCACCTTCCTGGTCAGTCTGGCCTTTACGCTCGGCCAAGTCAGGCAGAGCAGCTTCGCATTCTGCCACACACCATTTCAAAATAGCTTCCTGAGATTCAGCATTCACAGGCTTTTCATTCATGATGAGGTGGTCTACCAACGGTGGACGATAATAAACCAATGCAGCCAACATGTGTGCCCAAGCACGCATTACGCGAGCTTCAGCAACAGCCTGCTTCTTTACCGGAGTATCAGCTGTTTCACCGAAATAGTTGATTACCAAGTTTGCAGAATAAATAGCCTTATAGATGTGATTGTACAAAGTCCCGATAGGACCAGAGCTGGCATCGTAACGGAATTCGTTCAAGATACGGAAGTCAGCGTGGTCATTGATGTCACCACCGGCAGCGAACACGTCGTCAGAAGAGTAGTTAAGACCCATGATATAGGCATTCCAGATACCTTCGTTACCAGCTATTTCACTGATATATGTAGCATACATCGCAGTTACAGCCGACTTGGCGTCATCGTCAGTCTTGTAGAAAGTGTCCGTACTGCTGGTTGCTTTCTGCGGCACATCGAGCATATCCTCGCATGAGCAGAACATCATGCTTGAAAGCAATGCGATGGAATAAATTATCTTTTTCATATTGTTTCGATTCAATTTATTGATTAAAATGTAACACTTACGCCCAAAGTCAACTTGCTCATGTTCGGGTATGCACCTCTGTCAAGACCTGGACGGTTGTAACCTTCAGTTGTAGTTTCCGGGTCAAGACCTGGATACTTGGTGAATGTGAAGAAGTCATCCAATGAAACGTAAACACGTGCGTTCTGGATAAATGCCTTCTGAGTGATGGCCTTCGGCAAGGTGTAACCCAACTGGATTTGCTTGATCTTGAAGTATGAGCCATCGTAAACCATTGCAGAAGAACGCCAGAATGTACCGCTACCTGCTACTGTAGAAGCTTCAGGAAGCTTGCCTGACTTGAAGTCATCATAGACACCTTCAGCGATGTTGTTATAACCTGTACGATAAAGACCATAGTATACATCGTTGCCTGCAGCACCTGCACCGAAGATAGAAAGGTCGAAGCCCTTATATTCAGCGTTCAAAGTGATACCGTAAGTCAATGAAGGAATACCTGAACCAATGTTGGTCATATCTTCAGCCTGTGGGTCCTTAGTTGTCTCACCGTCCTTAGTATAATAAAGGGGACCACCTTCAGCATCTCTTCCTGCATATTTGAAACCACGCATGTACCAAACCGGTTGGTTCTTTTCGAAGTAGCAGAAGATTGTTTCAGGACTTGAACCGTCAACACCACCACCTTGGATACGTTGGATAGAAGGATCGAGGTAAGTCACTTCGTTGCTAAGAGTAGCCAAGTTAGCAGAGATACCGTAGTTGAAGTCACCGATGTTGTCCTTCCAAGACATTTCCATTTCGAAACCGCTGTTCTTAATCTTACCAGCATTGATTGTAATGGAGCTTACACCTGATTCAGGCATTGCAGGAGCCGGAACAAGAAGGTCCTTTGTAGTCTTCTGATAATAGTCGAGACCGATAGCAAGACGATCGTTGAAGAAACGCATATCCAAACCGAAGTCAATCTGTTCAGAAGTTTCCCAAGTCAAGTCAGGATTAGCGATACCGTTAGGCATAGAACCATAAGTACCTACATTGGTAGCACCATATTGATACCACTGGCCGTTAGTAGCGATACCAGCTGTATATGCATAGTTACCCAATACGTTTACATTACCGTTCTGACCCCAAGAAGCACGGAGCTTACCGAACGACATGATGCTCGGATCGATGTTATCCTTGAAGAATGCTTCGTTAGAGAATGTCCAAGCTGCAGATGCAGAGAAGAAATGGCCCCAACGGTTGTCCTTTGACAACTTAGAAGAGTCGAATGCGTCAGCACGGTAGTTAGCCTGTACGCTATAACGGTTGTCGTAGCTATAAGTCAAACGACCGAAGTAAGAGAGTGCGCGAGTAGTGTTAGGCATACCGCTGAATCCCTTTACAGTATCTTCATTACCGTTTACACAGTTCAAGTAGATAAAGTTCGGAGTATAAGCAGAAAGGATGTCCGGACCAGAAGCGTTAGCGCTAACACCGTTAGAGTTAGACTGACGGAATGACATACCGGCCATAGCACCTACTGTATGCTTGCCAAATGTATCGTTATAGTTGATGAAGTTTTCCCACTGATACCAAGTAGAGTTGTTGCTACCACCAGAAATCATGTAGTTATCACCCTTAGTTTGACCATTGAGGTAGTATGGGAATTCCCAGTTAGAGTTATTGCTGAATGAGAGACGATAACCCAAACGAGAAGTGAAAGTCACTTCCTTAATCGGAGTGATGTTCATGAAGGCAGTACCGTTGATGTTCACACCAGAGTTCTTGCCCATAGCGCGGTCGCGCTGAGAGAATGGGTTACCACCGGCCAAACGTTGGTTGAAGTAAGAAGTAGCATAGTAACCGTTTTCATCACCAAAGAGAGTGTAGTTAGAGTTACCTGCTTGAATTTCATTATAATAGTTGCGATAGTCGCCCAACATTTGTTCCGGCTTAGTCCAGTACATCGGAGTCAACGGGTCGATAAGGAGCAACATTTCAAATGAAGTACCGTAACCGTTTTCAGAAACGCCACGTGAGCTCCACTTTTCAATAGAAGTATTGGTACCTACCTGCAACCAATCCTTTACCTTATAGTCAGCATTGATCTGAGCAGTCAGACGTTCGTACTTATCCTTGCTACCCTTGACGATACCATCCTGGTTTACATGGTTCAAGTTCAAGAAGTAAGAACCGCGGTCGTTACCACCCTGCATAGTCAAAGAGTGCTGTTGAGCCCAAGTATTTTCAAAGTATT
Source organism: Bacteroidaceae bacterium (assembly GCA_017503235.1). GTDB lineage: Bacteria > Bacteroidota > Bacteroidia > Bacteroidales > Bacteroidaceae > Phocaeicola. Next base: position 9,958 of record JAFVTL010000003.1, read on the forward strand.
CATCCAACCAGTCAGTGTTAGTGTTAGGATCCCAGCCATATTGAGCTGTAGCATCGCTCATTGCAGCATTTACTGCATCAGCACCCAACTGCATAGTCATCCAATCCTTGAACTGAGTAGCATTCAAAAGGCTTGGTACTGAACCGAGTGATTGGTTGGTCCACTTACCTTCATAAGTGATAGTACCCTGACCCTTCTTGCTACCAGACTTAGTAGTGATAAGAACAACACCGTTACCAGCTTCAGCACCGTAGATAGCAGCAGAAGCAGCATCCTTCAAGATTTCCATAGATTCAATCAAAGAAGGATCGAGGTATTGGATGCTTGAAACCTGCAAACCGTCCACAATCAAAAGAGGACCGATGTTACCAGAGTTAGAAGAATAACCACGAACACGGATAGATGCGCCTTGACCCGGCTTACCAGAGCTGTTCAAGACCTGGATACCAGCAGCCTTACCTTGAAGAGCAGCAGCGGCATCGGTTGTTGAACGGTTCTTGAGGTCACCAGACTTTACAGAAGCAACCGAACCTGTAAGGTCACTCTTCTTCTGTACACCATAACCAATTACCACGACTTCGTCCAATACTTTCGTATCTTCCTGAAGAACGATGGCAATATTACTACGTCCATTCACTGCGACTTCCTGAGTCTTGTAACCCACATAGGAAACCACCAAAGTTGCGTCTGAGTTCACCTTCAAGGTGAAATTACCGTCGAGGTCGGTAATGGTACCATTGTTGATATTACCCTTTTCCTGTACAGCAACACCAATCATTGGTTCTGAGTTTTTGTCAGAGACGTTACCTTTTACTTGTATTTGAGCAAAAGCCGACGCACAGCTAATGACTACAAATGCCAGTAAAGCAAAAAACCTTGTTTTCATAAATAAATTAAATAATTAGTAATTAGAGATTAAATTGATAATTCATTTTAAAGTGCCGAATGTCGGTATTCAAGAAGCATTTCCAACATCCTGCAGAGAGAGGGTTAACCGGTTCCTCCTTTCAAGAGGTATAAATCCATGTTTTTCATTTAGCTACCATTTAAGTTTTCTTTTCAGCTCTATACCTTATTATATATAGAGACGCAAACAAATACAACCGACGGATAAAACCCGCTTTTCTGTCTATTCATTCACCTTTGCAAATATACTTTTCATAAAAAGAACACACTTTCAGAAATGATACATACATTTTCACAAATGATACAAAACCTTTAAATTTGATACATTTTTCTTTAAAATTTGATTTTTTAGCCCTTAGAGAGGATCAGAAGCCCTCCTTCCCAAAGAAAAACACAACAATCGTCCAAGACAATTTTACGCTTCATTTAAATTTTGCTAAAACGAGCCATGAGGCGATGTAAGATTATTTAAGAAACAGCATTGCACCATGTATCGCTCAAACAACTACTTCATCACACCTTCATTCCGATGAAGAAAATGAAAAAACAGACCATTTTCAGACATAAAAAAACACCTCCGACCAGCGCAAGCCGCTGCTGGTCGGAGGATATTAATATACTGCTCGGAGGAAAGTACTTTCCTGCTCGGAGGAGAAGCCGCTCCTGGTCACCAGGAGCGGCTTGCGCTGGTCACCAAGTGAAGCCGCTGTTGGTCAAGGGGAATCCACCCCGACCAAGAGATTAATCCTTTACTTGTTTTTGTGGCGATTGGCACGCTTCTTCCGGATTTCCGCTTTCATCTTGGCGGCTCCCGAACCATGAAGCCCGGTGATGTAGGTTTTCTTCTTGGCCTTGGTCTTTACCTTGTCTTCTTTAGCGGGATTGGTTTTCCTTTCGCCTTTAAATACGACACCTTGAGTCAAAATCTTTTCAATATCCATCGATTGAGTCATGAGTTAATAAGTTATGATTTGTATTTCCGTAGCTGAGGCATACTCCTTCAACAGCTCCACCATGTAAGCTGCCGCTTCTTCCAGCCCCTCCTTACCGCTATAACCATTGATGATGGCCAACAGTTCGGTCGTCTCCAGGCCAAGTTTGGTGCGTTCGTGGTCACTGGTCGGAGTACCTATTCCCCCTATTGCATCGCGATAGACAGGCATTCCCTCTATATTCAAGTCTCCACGGCCGATTCCTTCATAAGGTTCACCGGCCTTGCCGATGCCCAGTTCCAAAGAATCGCCCTGGATCTTCTGCGCATCGAAGCCACCAATGGAATAGCCATAGCGAATGGAAACCACGTTTATCAAATCGACCAGCGTATCAATCTGATACAAAGGCAAGCCACGAAGGATACGCCGACACAAGGCCTCGCCCGACGGGCGGTAACGGCTTGGGTCTTTCCCACACTTCTTGTACGCCTCGCGGGTAGCACGAATAGCCGGCATGTCCTTAATGGAATCCACCGTATATTTCTCCCGATAAAGGCGGGTAAATTCATCGATATTCTTCCACAACGCTTCGCTATAGGCTGTATTTCGGACAGAAGCAGACACTGCCATGCCTGCAAAATCCGGACAAGCCTTCCTAATTTCTTCAGATACCGTTATTTTCATTTATGAGTTATGAGTTTTGAGTTATGAGTTATGAGTTTTGAGTTATGTAGATAAAGGGAGTTAAAGGGAGATAGTCGCTTCGCTCCTTGAGGAGATAAAGGCCTACACATTTATAAACAAGACTATTGGCATTTATCTCCCGTTGTCTCCAATATATCTCCATCTATCTCCATTTATCTCCATTTATCTCCAATTATTCCTCCACACTTCCACGACAAAGGCATCAATACCGGACAATCCCCGACAGAATTCTGCCAGAGCGGATTCCCAAGCGACGGGCTGAAAAGAAATGTTCATATTCTTGATAGGTACAGATTCCTGCCACTTCAATATGTTCGGGAAGCACTCCCTTTGCAAGCAACTGCAAGCGATTGGCCTCCCACAAATCGATGTGCCACTTGGCATACCTACGGGCAATGCGCTGCATATCAAAACCCGCCATAGCAAATGCCTCATACACTTCATCGCCCACCTCGAACGACTCCAACGAAATGCCCGGCCCGATACAAGCCATCACATCCCGGCCTCGCGTGCCATAACGGGCTTCCATCGCCTCCAGGATCTTCCCCGTAATGCCAGCGACTGTACCACGCCACCCTGCATGAACCGCCGCCACCGCCTGATGACGGGCATCATACAAAAGCACCGGAATACAGTCTGCTGTTGACACACAAAGACAACAGCCCTTCAAGTCCGTCATCAGCGCATCAACGCCATCCAGTTCCGATTCAGCGACCTCATAAGAGGAAATCTCCCGAACCTCCACCCCATGCGTCTGACGAGGAATGACCAAAACCTTCGGTTCCTCCGGGAACAGCGAACAGAGCAAACGGCGATTGGCGGACACCCGCTCCAAATTATCGCCACAATAGTGTGTACAATTAAAGGACTCATAGGCCCCTTCACTACACCCACCGTGACGAGTCGTTGAAAAACAAAACATGTTGGAATACGGCTTCATCAATCCGTATTCCAACATGCTGCTATCTGAGAGGATAGTTTTCATCACTCGTCCACTTCGTCCCAGTCCTCTTCTTCGTATTCGTATTCAAAGTCGTCATCATCGTCTTCGTATTCGAATACAAATTCTTCATCTTCGCCCATGTCCTTCAATTCCTGCTGGAGCTTGGCTACATCCTTGGCACGATGAACGATGGTTTCGGTACTTGCACCGCCCAACTTGTTGCTTTCACTGTTCAACTCTGTCCATAGGATATCCTTCAACTGTTGGATTCCCATCCCTGCAACAGAAGAAATAAACACGTGAGGAACATTATCCGGCAAGGTCGGTTCCAACATTTCCATCAGCTCTTGGTCGAGCATATCACACTTCGTAATAGCCAGGACACGCTGTTTGTCCAACATTTCCGGATTGAATGTCGCCAATTCATTCAACAACGTGTCGTATTCCTTGCGAATGTCATCCGTATCGCCCGGAACCATAAAAAGCAACAAGGAATTGCGTTCAATGTGACGTAAAAAGCGCAAGCCCAAGCCTTTCCCTTCGCTCGCCCCTTCGATGATACCGGGAATGTCGGCCATCACAAAGGATTTGCCGTCGCGATAGGCCACCACGCCCAAGTTGGGTTCCAAAGTTGTAAAGGGATAATTGGCAATCTTAGGACGCGCCGCCGAGACCGCTGCCAGCAACGTGGACTTCCCGGCATTGGGGAATCCAACCAGACCAACATCGGCCAACATCTTCAGCTCCAGGATTACCGTCAGTTCCTGCATCGGCTCTCCCGGTTGCGCGAAGCGGGGCGCCTGGCGGGTAGCCGTACGGAAATGCCAGTTTCCCAATCCTCCTCGACCACCTTTCAATAGAATCACCTCCTGGCCATGCTCGGTAATATCACACAGATATTCACCGGTTTCCGCATTGTAGGCCACTGTTCCGCAAGGAACTTCAATGATTTTGTCCTCACCATCCTTACCGAAACTCTTGTTCTTCGAACCATTACCGCCATGAGTGGCAAACGCATGACGGTCATACTTCAAGTGAAGGAGTGTCCAGTAATTGCGGTTCCCCCGCAAAATGACATGACCTCCTCTACCACCGTCGCCTCCATCCGGTCCGCCATTCGGGGTGTATTTAGCACGGTGCATATGTACAGAGCCTCTACCGCCCTTACCTGAACGGCAATAAATCTTCACATAATCAACGAAATTCGATTCGGCCATATCTGATTAATCCATTAAAGTTTGTCAATCGCTTCAGCTATTTCAGCAAAGATGCCTTCCATAGTACCCAATCCCTGGATATGCTGGTACTTTCCTTCCTGCTTATACCAGTCAATCAGAGGAGAAGTTTGCGAATGATAGACAACCAAACGCTTCTTGATGGTTTCTTCATTATCGTCCGCACGGCCCGATTCCTGACCGCGCTTGATGAGACGAGTCATCAGTTCATCTTCGGGAACATCCAAGTCAAGCATAATAGACACTTCCTGACCACGTTCCGCCAACATCACCTTCAGCGCTTCTGCCTGAGCGATGGTACGGGGGAAACCGTCAAATATAACGCCCTTACTGTCCTGGAAGCTATCCAAAGTACTGGCCAGGATATCGATAATCAGTTCATCCGGCAACAATTGGCCCTGATCGATGTATCCCTTAGCTGTTTTACCCAATTCTGTTCCTGCCTTGATTTCTGCACGGAGAACATCACCTGTAGAAATATGGTTAATGCCATACTTTTCTACGATACGTGCGCTCTGTGTTCCCTTACCGGAGCCCGGAGCACCGAAAATTACAATATTCAACATCTAAATCTGTATTTAATAGTTCTATGATTATCCGATTGAAACTCTTGCCGGCAAAACGACAAGCATTTTGTTATAAAAAACAAATTGGTGCAAAAATAGCATTTTTATTTCAAGTATAGGTGTTTCACCTCTTCTCTTTTTACAAATAGTGTTATCTTTGTAGCAAAATTTCATTTCAAGACATGAAAATCATTTCGAGTTCCCAACTGAAGGATCTGGACAAATACACCATCATCCATGAGCCCATCGCCTCCATCGACCTGATGGAACGTGCTGCGCAAGCTTTATCCGAAGCCATCATGCGCAGATGGGACACTTCCCTCGAAATCATTGTCTTCGCAGGTCCCGGCAACAATGGCGGCGACGCTTTGGCGGTAGCACGCATCCTGTCACAGCACAACTACCACGTGGAGGTGTTCCTATTCAACACCACCGGAAAACTGTCCGAAGAGTGTCAGACCAACCTCAACCGCCTGAAGACTTGCGGCTCCATCTATTTTACCGAAGTCAGCACCCAATTCAACCCGCCCTCTCTTTCTGAAAAGAACCTCGTAGTGGACGGACTGTTCGGCAGCGGGCTCAACAAACCGCTGAACGGAGGGTTTGCCGCCGTCGTCAAATATATCAATGCGTCAAAAGCTACCATCGTATCCATCGATACTCCTTCGGGACTGATGGGAGAAGACAATACTTACAACATCCGGCAGCACATCGTACAGGCAGATGTCACTCTTAGCATCCAATTGCCCAAACTTGCTTTCCTTTTTCCCGAGAACGAGGATATCGTAGGCGAATGGGAATTATTGGACATCGGATTGATTCAAGAGTTTATCGACGACACACCAAGCCCTTATTCCATTCTGGAGGAATCGGAAATACAAAGCCTGCTCAAACCACGCAAACGCTTTGCCCACAAAGGAACATTCGGGCATGGTCTGTTGATAGCCGGCTCTTACGGCATGGCGGGCGCCTCCATCTTGTCCGCACAAGCCTGTCTACGTTCTGGGATTGGTCTGCTGACCGTACATACACCCATCCACAACCACGACCTGCTACAGAGTTGTGTACCCGAAGCGATTGTACACACAGACATTCACGACAGATACTTTGCCGACCCTGTAGACCTCAGCCGATACAGCGCCATGGCTATCGGACCGGGCATCGGCACGGAAGAAGATACGGCCTTGGCCATGATGGAACAGCTACAAGGAAGCCAGATTCCTGTCATCCTCGATGCAGATGCCATCAATATACTCAGCACGCACCGGAACTACCTGAAACGGTTGCCCAAGCGGAGCATTCTGACTCCACACATCGGTGAAATGGAACGGCTCATCGGGAAATGTATGGACACTTACGAACGCTTGACCAAAGCCAAGGAACTGGCCGCCTATCTGCAAAGCTACATCATCCTGAAAGGAGCATGGACTGCCCTCATCACCCCGGAAGGGAATTGTTATTTCAACCCGACCGGGAACCCAGGAATGGCTACAGCCGGAAGCGGAGATGTGCTGACTGGCATCCTTTTGGCACTGCTGGCACAAGGATACTCCCAAGAAGAAGCCTGCAAATTAGGAGTATACATACACGGAACAGCCGGTGACATCGCCGCAGAACGGTTCTCCGATATCGGGATGACCTCCGGCGACATCATCGCATCCTTGCCCGAAGCCTGGAAGA
>JAFVTL010000057.1 GCA_017503235.1 Bacteroidaceae bacterium
CCGTCCGTCTTCCTCCAGGTGCGAGAGTCTCAAGGCATCGTAGCAGATGTTCTTGACGAGTGTCACACAATAGGCTTCCATGCTGGCGATGTCCGTGGGGAGTTCGTCCCTTCGTTTCCAAAGCTTCAGGTAAGCCTCCTGCACCATATCCTCGGCATCCTGCGCATTCCCCATCAGATGGAAAGCCGCCCGATAGAGCTTGCGGTGATAGGGCAGGAACTTCCGTTTGAAATCATTCGCGTCCATCTTTCTTGCTTGTCTGTTCGTTCACCAATTGGGCGATGTCTTCTTTCTTGATTTTCCCTTTCATCTGTATGAGGGCGCAATCGTCTTTCCCGGAGCAGACCAATAGCAGTTCCTTGATGCTGTCTTTGTATGGAAGTGCGAAAATCCGTACTTTCTCGCCATCTTCGTTTACTTGTATCATCGGTTCATATCCTTCCAGATGGAGTTTGTTCACTTGTTCGGAGAAACGTTCTTTCACGTTGGTTGGGCAATCTTCCAAATCGAGTATTCTCAAGGAGCTGATTCCTTTGGCAATCGATAGGTCTTCATTGCTCATGAAGAGTTTTCCGAGACTCATCATGAATGGTGGTATGCTGACGCTTTCCGCTCGTTGTTCTTTGCTGAACTTTTCGAACAAGGTGTCGATGTTTTGTGCGAATGTGGCTTGGCAAGCGATGATGAGTGCCAATGTTGCGATAATCTTTTTCATGTTTTCCAAATGTTATTAAGTTCTTCAATCCGTTTGTTTCAAAAGCGCTTTCAATCATACAGACGGGTGTCCATTGGAAGTTGTTACAAAAATAAGGAGATTTTTGACTACACTTGCATCTCTTCTATCTGTTCAAGGATTTCGTCGGCAGTGCGTTGAACCTTGTTGTACTGCTTGATGCCGATGAGTCCTCCGATGATGCCACCGCAGACGAATCCCGTAATGATGGCTTCGGTGGGGATGTGTGCCTGTAGGGAAAGCTCGTACAGGAACCATGTGCACCATATAATAAGGAAAGGAATGCTGACTTTCAGCCAATTCTGATAGGCTTGTTTGATGCGCAATGCCTTTTTCTGCACGTCCATCAGATTGCCGTACAAGGCTTCGCGGGGCTTGAGGACGTTGTGGGTATGATAATCGAAAACCAAGGCTACGGCCAAGAATAGGATGGTAAATGCGCATAACCAAGCCGAGACGCCCAACATGTGGAAAATTCCAATGGTATAGGGAATTCCGAATGCGATGGCTATTCCTTTGATGAGGGCATTACGTTGCATCTTTGTCACCTTTTCCTTCATTGCCCGTCGCATCAATCGTTCGTTCACAATCGTCTCCTTGTCAAGCTTTTGAGTCAGAATGGCAAGCTGTTCCTTCATCTGTTGAAGTTCTCTGGAATCTATATATTCGTTCATATCCGTGCAGATTTATTGGTTAGACATTTGTTTCAGTTCTTCCTTGATTCGATAGAGCCGGACGCCAACATTCTTTGCCGTGATTCCCACGATGGCGGCTATCTCTTCGTAGCTCATGTTTTCGAGCCACAGAAGCACGATGGCACGGTCGAAGGGCTTCAGGCGATGGATGCGGTCGTAGAGCATCTTTACCTGTCGGGTGTCATCGTCCTTGTCGTTGAAGAGGTCGATGCCCATGGACAGAGGGATGGGCGAATGGCGTTTCTTCTTCCTCTCCTGGTCGATGCAGGTATTGAAGCTCACCTTCCAAATCCATGTGTCTATCTTGCTCTTCCCCTCGAAGGATTCGAAGCCTTTCCACAGATTAATCAATACTTCCTGAAAGAGGTCGTTCACCTCGTCGGAGTCGTTGGAGAACATGAAGCACACCGTGTAGATGGTGTTCTTGTGCTCTCTGACCATTTGCGCAAATGCGGTTTCTGATGTTTTCATCTTTCTTTATCGTTGTTTCTGCACGTTAGACGAAGGAGGCGGGTGAAAAACTACAAAGATTTTGAGATTTTTTAGGAAATAATCCCCCTTGTGAAGGGGGTAGGGGGATGTACCATAGGATATGCTATCAAAGCATGAGAACCATTCGTACGGAACATCCCCCTGCCCCCCTTCGCAAGGGGGAGGAAATTACACCCCAAACTTCTTCTTGTAATAAGACTGGGCGGTGTAAAGCGCAGCAGCCGGATTGTTCCCCGTCACACGGTCCTTCGTAACTAAGGTAGTGACATACGCATCCGAGTACTTGTAGAACAAGCTATCGTGTCCCACGCAAAGCCCAATGACCACGTTCAAGTCCGTCTTCGCTTCGTTCAGCAAACGGGCTTGGAGGATGGGATTGCACATCGCAGCTCCGATTTCCTCACACTTGGAAGGAATTCCGATGGATGATTTCGCCTTGCCCGCCACCTTACAGATGATGGCATACGCTTCGAACCCGTTGGCACGGAGAATCTTGGCAAAGATTCGCGCCTCGTTGATGAGGCCGATGCAGTTGGCAATACCAATCTTCTTCGCCCCAATCTTACGGGCAAACTCCATGATTTCCTGCACCCGTGTCCATTGGCAATAGCCCTCGTATTCCACCTCGGCACTCGCCACCATAATGTCGTGGTTCCGGCCTTCCTCATAGCGTTCCAATGCCCATTGCAAATCTTCGTCTTTCAGGTTGGTGGTGGGGCAAAACTCAGGGTATGTGCGGATTTTGAACTTACAATTCTGCGTGCCGCAATCCACGCAGGTATGCTGCATTTCTTTTTCTTCTTTCATTGTTTTCTCTGTATATAAGTTTTTAATGCTTCCACGTATTCTTCAAAGGCTTCC
>JAFVTL010000058.1 GCA_017503235.1 Bacteroidaceae bacterium
CCTGCTACAATTATACGTGATTTATCTTTCATCATATGATTTGTTTTTCAAAGTATTTCTATCTTTCAATAATTACAATTCACCAGGTAACAATTCCTTGATGGTCGAATAACGGGAATATTCCTTACCTTTAAGCTTAAGTATATACTGTTCGTGAACCTCATCGATAAGCACGGATACCTCTGAATCAGTTTCTGAAGTCGCACGAATACCATTTCGTCTGAATGCTTTTTGAACCATTGTACTTCGTTCGGAAGTACCATCCAAGTGTATCGTCGTCCAATACTCATTGTCGATGCGATACAGACCCGTTTCTTTTTCAAAAGCAATTCCCTTCCGTTGATAAAAGAAATTCTCCAAACTACCATCGATAGCCAAATCTTCCGGAGTGCCAACCAGCACTCCTTTCTCCCTATCCATCAACCAAATTTGGTCTGCAATCTGCAAGGCCAGTTCCAAATCATGCGTAGAAAGAAAGATGGTCTTATTCATTTCTCTGGACAACCGATGAAGCAAATGCAGTATTTCCACTTTGCTTGGATAGTCCAGGAATGCTGTTGGTTCATCCAAGAATATAATGGGAGTTTCCTGGGCCAAAGCTTTGGCTATCATCACCTTCTGTCTTTCTCCATCACTTAATGTATGAACCATACGCTCTTTCAATTCTTCAATGCGTACCAAAGCAATGGCTTCGGACACGATTTGTTTATCTTTTGGAGACAAAGTTCCCCAAAAACCCGTATATGGACTTCTACCCATACCAATCAATTCGGTAACCGTCATATTCCGAAGTTGACATTTCTCCGTCAGTACGACTCCGATGACCGTAGCCAATTCTTTATCGGTATAATCAGTCAAACGTTTCCCACGTATCCAGATTTCCCCACTCAAAGGACGAAGGAAAGCCGACAAAGTACGCAACAACGTAGATTTACCAGCCCCATTAGCACCAAGTAAACAGGTCAACTCACCACTAGGAATGGTAGCACATATGTTTTGAGCAATTACTTTTGTACCTTTTTTCCCGAAATATCCGGTCGACAAATTCTGTATCCGTATGGTTTCTTCTTTCATCATTCGTTCATATCATTCCGTCGTTTCTTGAAAAGCACCGAAACGACAACCGGTGCACCAACCAATGCAGTTACCGAATTGACCGGTAAAGCTCCTTCAAATCCAGGCATACGGGCAATTAAATTACAAAGCAAAGCTAATGCTGCTCCTGCCAATAAGGAAGCAGGCATCAACACCCGATGATCGGAAGAGCGGAAAAGCCCTCGACAGAGATGCGGTACAGCCAACCCCAAGAACGTAATGGGTCCACAATAGGCTGTAACAATCGCTACCAATACCCCTGAGCATGCAATGACTTGCAATCTTGCCCGCTTGATGTTCAATCCTAAGTTACGTGCGTAGGCGTCACCCAACAACAATAGGTTCAATGTCTTTATCAATAAAAATGAGAGTGGAAGCAATACGGCCATGATGCAAATAAAAACTGTCACCTGATTACCCGATACACGGGCGAAGCTTCCCAATCCCCATATTACGTAAGCCCGGATGTCTTCTTCCACACTGAAAAACTTCAGTACCCCAATCACTGCATTGGCTACATAACCAATCATGACACCAATAATCAACAAGGTGACATTTCCATGTACCTTCTGTGATACATAAACAATCAGTGCCATCACAGACAATGCTCCTACTATGGCAGCTACGGTCAAGGCTATTTCACCCATGAAACCCAGTCGGCTCAAAGCAATTCCACCAATGCTGCCGGATAGTAAAACCACAAAAGCCACACCTAGACTTGCACCCGAACTGATACCCAAAACCGAAGGACCTGCCAAAGGATTGCGAAAGACCGTCTGCATCTGCAAACCACTCACCGCCAAGCCAGCACCAGCCACCAAAGCCGTCAAAGATTGAGGTATACGGGATTTCCAAATGATATTCTGCCAAATGACAGATTCATCTCCATCCAATCCCCATAGAATGTTCCAAATAGAATCCATCGGAATGTGTACGGAACCTAAAAACAGGTTCAGCAGAAACAACACCAAGATAGATGCTACCAACAACAGCATAGATAAGGTTACAGACTTTCTCATTTCAATAATTCATAATAAGCAGGTTCATAATCAGTCGGTAGCAATTCCGGATGGAATGCCTTGATTAAGTCCGCCAGTATCTTTTCTGGTTCAACTGGCATACTTTCATAGAAAGGTTTCTCACGCATGTTACAATACACCACTCCTTTTTCCTTGAATGCACGGAAATCAGCATAACGGATATCATCCTCTTTCAATACATCATAAGAGTAGGTACCTTGATAACTATTAACAATTCGCCAATACTTGGCTTCCGCTGCTTGCAGATAAACCGTTTCAAAGTCCAATGTCACTCCACCGGAGTCTTCGTTATCCTTTAAGAAATAGTCGGCTCCCGCATCCTTGAAGAGTTGAGCCAAGAAACTCTTTCCACCTACGGCATACCAGTTCCCTCCACGTAACTCTCCACTGAATACTACCGGACGTTCCTTTATCTCGGATGCTTGTTGTTTCAATGTATTGTATTTCTTTTCTATTTCTGCAAAACTGGAATTGGCTTTCTTTTCAGTACCGGTCATCAGCCCTACAAACTTCACCCATTCCGCTTGTCCCAATGGAGTCATTTCCTTATATCCCAAATGAGGAATCAATGGAATACCCACATCCTTTAAAGCATCATACCCTCCACGCTTGAAAGGTGAAATCAGAATGACATCCGGATTGACTCCCATAATAACTTCGTTATCAAAATTACCTTCAATGCCTATTTTATGCGTTAGTCCTTCCTTCAGTCTACGCTTCATCTCTTCATTGAACAAATGTCGGGTACTGGTGATGCCGACCACACGTTCCATTTCATCCAACTTGATAAAATTGGAGAGTTGTAAAGAAGTCATACAAATAACACACTTTACCGGAACTTCGATAGGTGTATATCCCTCCGGTAGTTTTTCTACTTCAGTACCCTTTGGTATCAGTACATAGTGGAAAGATTGGCTTTCTGCTTTTTGTGGGTCTTGAATGTCCAATAGACAGATGCCATTTTCATATTTCACTTGAAAACCTTCTGCATACTGCGGTTGAATCTTTTCCACAAACATGGCTTCAGCATCCTGTGAAGACACCGTAGCAGCCGATTGGCGTTTCTTACTTTGACAAGCTGCTGTTACCAACATCAGCCCTACAAGCCCTACATAAACTATCTTCTTCATTGTTCCCATAAATCCATTATATTTTTTTCACCCCAATACCAATGGGTATAACCTGCTATCACATTCTTGTATCTATAGATGGGTGTACTCACTTCCATCCCTTTTGCATTAACTTGTACGGCTATACTAGTTAAAGCATCTGGTTGGACGACATCCGAATAATGAAATTCATGACCTCTCCATTCATTTCCATTAAATCGCATTTTGCGATATCCCAAATGCAATCTGGCACCTTCCATCGTACAATCCAACGGCAGTACACATGCCATCCGATAGTGCTTGTCTCCTGTCCGGTTGGTCAACGAACGGGAAAGGTAAATCATACCTCCGCACTCCGCCAAAATCTTTCCTCCTTGTTCGGCATATTCTCTCAAGGCATCCATTAACTGCGAATGTTTCTGCAACCGATGAGCAAACAATTCGGGATAACCACCCGGCAAGTAAACCAAATCGGCATCCGGCAAATCATCTCCCTTCAAAGGACTGAAGAATGTAACTGTACCCAAACGATGTAATTGTTCCAGATTCTCCCGATAGATAAAATTGAAAGCAGCATCCTTGGCAACTACTATTTTTAAAGAACCTTTACCCAAACTTCTTTCCTTTCCTTCTATCCAACGAGTTTGACAACACTCCAACAATCGGTCTAAATCCACATGATGGGCTACCAGTTCGGCTGTTCGGGCTATCTGTTCATCCATCCTTTTCTTTGCTCCAAGTGACAGTCCCAAATGTCGGGAAGGCACCTTCAAAGCTTTGGAAAACGGAAGATATCCCAAACACTCCACTCCCACATCCTGACAGGCGGCTTTCAGATGTTGGTAATGGGAAGCAGAAGATACCTGATTGAATACCACACCGACAATCCTTACTTTTGGAGAAAAGTTTTTGAAACCGCTAATCATAGGAGCTACCGAATAAGCAGTAGACTTGGCATTTACCAACAAGATGACAGGAATATTCAGTAATCCGGCCAATTCTGCGCTACTGCCTTGCATGCGCTGATGTCCGTCATAGAGTCCCATCACTCCTTCCACTACACATACATCTGCCTGATTGCCATAATCTTGATACAACTTCCTCACATGGTTCTCAGAGCCCAACCAAGTATCCAAGTTTACTGATTCATTCCCTGAAGCCAATGTATGGAACTTCGTATCAATATAATCCGGGCCACATTTATAAGGCTGTACCTTCATGCCTCTATGAGTCAAGGCACGCAACAAGCCCATGGTAAAGGTCGTTTTACCGCTTCCTGAAGAAGCTGCTCCAATGATGAATTGTGGTTTCATAGACATTCTTTAGGAAATA
>JAFVTL010000059.1 GCA_017503235.1 Bacteroidaceae bacterium
CGTCGAGGATGAGGAAGTTCACGGGTTCGAGGAGGAGCTTGATCATGGCCAATCGGCTTCTTTCACCTCCCGAGAGCACCTTCACCTTCTTGTCCGATGCTTCGCCTCCGAACATAAATGCACCGAGGATATCACGGATTTTCAAGCGGATATCGCCCTTCGCTACATAGTCGATGGTATCGAATACGGTCTTCTCTTCATCGAGCAATTGTGCTTGATTCTGAGCGAAATAGCCTATCTGCACATTGTGTCCTACGGTGAGTTTTCCTTCGAATGGGATTTCGTCCATGATACACTTCACGAGGGTGGACTTACCTTCGCCGTTCTTACCCACAAAGGCTACTTTCTCGCCTCGCTTGATGGTGAGGTTCACATCGTGGAAGACCACTTGTTCGCCGTATGCCTTCTTCACGTCTTCGCAAATAATCGGATAGTCGCCCGAACGCATGGCTGGCGGGAACTTCAAACGGAGATGAGCATTGTCTTCTTCATCCACTTCGATTCGCTCTATCTTTTCCAATTGCTTGATACGGCTCTGCACCTGTACGGCCTTGGTAGCCTTGTATCGGAATCGTTCGATAAAGTCCTCAGTATCTTGAATTTGCTTCTGTTGGTTTTCGTAGGCACGGAGCTGTTGTTCGCGTCTTTCCTTGCGGAGCGCCACAAACTCATCGTACGCCACCTTGTAGTCATAGATGCGCCCGCAGGAGATTTCGATGGTGCGGTTGGTTACATTATTAATAAAGGCACGGTCGTGCGACACGAGCACCACGGCACCGGCATTGACCTTGAGGAAGTTTTCGAGCCATTGGATGGACTCGATGTCGAGGTGGTTGGTAGGTTCGTCGAGCAGGAGCAAGTCCGGACGACGGAGCAAGAGTTTCGCCAACTCGATACGCATACGCCATCCGCCACTGAACTCGGAGGTAGAACGGTTGAAGTCCGCACGGCTGAATCCCAAGCCCATGAGTGTACGTTCTATTTCGGCTTGATAGTTCATCCCTCCCATCATCTGGAAGCGCTCGTTTTCGTGCGTAAACCGGTCTATCAGTTCGTGGTAACTTTCTGATTCATAGTCGGTACGGTCTGCCAATTCCTGATTGAGCCGGTTCAGGTTCTCCTGCATCTCGAAGATGTGTTCGAACGCCATTTCGGCCTCTTCCATCACGGTACGCGTATCGCTGAGCACCATCACCTGCGGCAAATAGCCCACGGTGATTTCCTTCGGCATGGCCACAACGCCCGAGGTGGGTTGTTGCATCCCCGCCAATATCTTGAGCATGGTGGATTTGCCCGCTCCGTTCTTGCCCACAAGAGCAATGCGATCGCGTTTGTTGATGACGTACGACACATCCTCAAACAGAGGAGTCACTCCAAATTCAACTTTCAAATTGTCTACCGAAACCATATATCTGTTTTGCCTATTTTCAAAAAGTCCTACAAAGATACATCAATTAAAGAAAACGAATGCAAAAAACCTTCATTTAAACATTCTCAAGTCCTAAAAAGCCCTTCAATGATAAAATGATGTTAAAAAGCAGATATTATTAGTCATTTTGTTTGTCATTATCCAAATAATGCGTACCTTTGCAATGTGTTTTTCATAGTATTAGATTTAAGGTTAACAAAGGTTGGAGCAAGGCGTTGCTCCTTTTTTTTGCCCTTAGCGCACACAAAACACCCCTCAGCCCCATTTATTAAAGAAAAAGCGCCTGATGACGGCATGCCATAAAAAAAGTCATCCTGAGCATCAGTAAAGAAACCTGTACACATCAGCTTCATGCTTTCAGATTCTTCGCTAACGCTCAGAATGACACGACTAATAGACGATATTAAAAAAGAGTTTTTATTCTTCTGTATAGCGTTCGATGGTTTGAGCACGGTCAGGACCTACCGAAATAATCTTGATAGGTGTTTCGAGCTGTTCTTCCAAGAAGCTGACGTAAGCGTTGAATTCTTCGGGGAATTCATTTTCGCTGGTCATCTTGGTCATGTCAGTCTTCCAACCCGCCATTTCCACATAAACAGGTTCTACGCCTTCGGTAATGTCGAATGGGAAATAATCGATTTCCTCGCCATTCACCTTGTAGGCCACACAAGCCTTGATAGTGTCAAATCCGTCGAGCACATCGCTCTTCATCATGATAAGCTGAGTCACGCCATTCACCATGATGGAATACTTCAAAGCAACGAGGTCAATCCATCCACAACGACGTTCACGACCCGTCACAGCACCATATTCATGACCGAGGTCACGGATAATCTTTCCGGTTTCATCGAAAAGTTCAGTAGGGAAAGGACCTGCACCGACACGGGTACAATAAGCCTTCATGATGCCATACACATTGCCAATCTTGTTAGGTCCGATACCCAAACCCGTACATGCACCTGCACAAACCGTGTTCGATGAAGTGACGAACGGATAAGAGCCGAAGTCAATGTCCAACATCGTACCTTGAGCACCTTCACAAAGCACGCTCTTTCCTGCACGGAGCAAGTTGTTGATTTCGTGTTCGCTATCTACCAAGTGGAATTCCTTCAAGTAATCGATGGCTTCCAACCATTCCTTTTCCAGTTGGGCAATGTCATACTGATAGTTCATGCTCTTCAGGATATCTTCGTGACGAGCCTTTGCCTTGGCATATTTTTCTTCGAAATTGCAAAGGATGTCACCTACACGCAAACCGTTACGGCTTACCTTGTCAGTATAAGTAGGGCCGATACCCTTGCCGGTAGTACCTACCTTGGCATCTCCCTTGGCAGCTTCATAAGCGGCATCGAGCACACGATGGGTAGGCATAATGAGATGGGCCTTCTTCGAGATGTGGAGACGTTCCTTCAACGGATGGCCACTGGCCTCCAACGCTTCGGCTTCGCCCTTGAACAACAGCGGGTCGAGCACCACACCATTACCTATGATATTCACTTTATCACCTTGGAAAATTCCGGAAGGGATAGAGCGCAACACATACTTCTGACCTTCAAACTCCAAAGTATGACCGGCGTTCGGTCCTCCCTGGAAACGGGCCACTACATCATAACGGGGAGTCAGCACGTCTACGACCTTACCTTTGCCTTCGTCGCCCCATTGCAAACCTAACAAGACATCTACTTTCATGTTACTCTTGATTTTATGTTATTTTGTTTTATCTTTCCTTCGTTTTGACCACACACATCTGCTACAAACGCCATAAATGCACAAAGAATAATGCGTAGCGTTAAACTTCTTCAACTTGGCGTTAATAATCGTCTGATGCAACTCATTGTTATGGAATTCGGTGATGGTACCACATTCCACACAAATCATGTGATGGTGGGTCAGGTTCTTATATGCTCTCTCGTATTGGGAAGAATTCCCGAACTGATGCTTGATGACCAAATTAGCTTCGACAAGCAAATCTATGGTATTGTAAAGGGTAGCTCTACTGACACGGAAACGGCCATGTTGCCCCATATAGGCAAGAAGACTCTCGATGTCGAAATGTCCGCTAATGGAATAGACTGCATCCAGTATTGCATAACGCTCGGGAGTTTTCCGTTTTCCGTTCGCCTGCAAATACTCAGTCAGTATCTGTTTTACCTTTTCCTTTACGTTCTCTTCCATATCGTTTCAGTTCAGCTGTCAAAGTTAACCCTTTTTATCTACATTTGAAAGATTATCATCAAGATTCTGTCAGTATTTTGGTTTCTTCCAACAAAGACAGCACCTCTGGCCTTTCTGACGAGGGCAACGACATCAGGACTCCACGCACCTTGCGGGCGTTTTCCTTCGATTGGGAGGCATACTTATGCAAAGCGGTAGATGCCGCACGAAACACGAAACCGCTTTCACCCGACAAGGCAGGGACAACCTGATCGAGCAATTCGTTTTCAGCACGTTCGTTCAATTCGCCATATTTCATCAGCAGACGGGCAACCAGCATATAGCCACAGAACTGAAAATAGGGTTCTTCGCGGGCAATCCATTCAAACGCCTTATCCGATGCATAGGGCAAATGCTGGAAAAGATTCATGACGGTCAGTTCGGCAATCTCAGGATAGCGCATATCCTCTACCCAAATGTCGGCAATATCCGGATAAAAGGTGTCAATTGGTTGCAACAAGCCTGCTACAATCTTACATTCACGGATATTCTCCTTCCACAAAGCCTGAGCCACATCGTGGTTCTTCTCAAACTTGGAGGCTATCTCCTTCAGACGAGGCAATTCGATGCCGAAGTTCACTTTATAGTCTAGCCCCTTCTCACGCATGCTTTGGGAAACAACTCCGTTCATGAACAAACGGAATTGTTTCTTTATTTCCCTGATAGTGTCACTCACTTCCATTATCAATTTTCGTAGGGAAGGTTAGCATAGTCTCTACTATAGCGCAACATCTGGTCGGCATAACCTTCTTCATAGCTGATGGTTACATCAACAATATTGCCTTCCGCATCCTTCTGAGCGGTATAGACAGGGTTTACAAATCCCTTATAAGGCGCCAGATTGAGTTTTTGATAACGTGCCAGCACTTCCTTGTGAAGTTCAGGGTCAACCTGCACGGCATAGTTTTCTACCAATTGGCGGGCTGCTTCATAATCGCCCTCACTCTTGATTCGCTGGATTTCGCCCAACAACTGGCCGAACAAGTCACGCAACTTATCATAATCGTTTATCTTGACGAATGTCTTTCCTTCCTTCTTCACCAACTCTACCACTTTGTCGCCGGCACCCTTTTCGAATACCCACTTGGCAATGAGCTGACGATTACGCATGTGGGCTTCTTCCACATTGTTACCCAACTCGATACGTACCAACTGAGTCATCAAGCCATTCATCATGAACGAATAGTATTCAGCCTTGTACGCATCATCATGCGGAGTCAATCCCAATTCACGCATCTTTGCATCGGGCAGATAATACAAACCAAACAAGTCGGCACGAGCCTCTTCAATGGTAGAGCCATGAGCCTTCAACGCATCAGGGTCAACGCCCGGAAGCAACTGGCCGGAGCCATGTCCCAAACATTCATGAAGGTCGGTATGAAGGTCACCGGTCAGGTCACCATACTTTTCCAAGTATTCCTTTTCCACTTCACTATACACAAATTCATCGGAGAATCCGTTGCCATGAGCAGCCTTATTATAGGCATCGGTCAGATTGCCGATAGTCACCGACTTCGAGCCATGTGCGCTACGAATCCAGTTGGAGTTAGGCAGATTGATACCAATAGCCGTAGAAGGATACAGGTCGCCCGCAAGAATAGCTGCGGTAATGACCTTGGCCGAAACACCCTTCACTTCTTCCTTCTTGAAGCGCTTGTCCACCGGCGAATGGTCTTCAAACCATTGGGCATTGGCACTGATGGTTTCTGTACGCTTGGTTGTTTCCAAGTCCTTGAAATTCACAATGGATTCCCAACTGGCCTTCATGCCGAGTGGGTCACCATAGCTTTCTGTAAAGCCATTCACGAAATCAACTCGTGAATCCAAGTCCTTCACCCAAAGAATGGCATACTCATCGAATGTCTTCAAGTCACCATCCTGATAGAATTGAATCAGTTTTTCAATCACCGCCTTCTGAACTTCGTTTTCAGCAACACCGGCGGCCTTTTCCAACCAGTAGACTATCTTGTCAATCGCTTGTCCGTACAAGCCGCCCGACTTCCACACCTTTTCCTGCACCTTGCCGTTTTCCTTCACCAAACGACTGTTCATACCAAACATGACAGGCATAGTATCGTTAGGATTCTTCATGGATGCATAGAAGTCTTCCGCTTCTTTCTGGGTAACTCCTTCGTAATAATTGGCGGCAGAAGTCAACACCAAGTCTTCCCCATCAGCCTGGTTCACACGCTTTGGCATGACAGAAGAATCAAAGATTATCGGGAAGATTTCATCACAAAGGGCATCCAGTGTCTCACCTTCACCCAAAGGAAGTTTGGTGGCGTCAACACTTTCCAATGCTGCCTTGAAGAATTCGGGTGAAAAGCCAGGTACAAACTTATCGGCTGCATAATGATGATGGATGCCATTGGAGAACCACACACGCTTCAAATAGACTTCCAATCCTGCAAAATCAGCGCTTGTACGATCGCCTTGATAATCTTGATAGACGGTTTCCAACATCCGACGTATCTTCAAGTTATACTTTCCATTCTGGTCGAACAGGATGTCACGTCCTTGAAGAGCCGCTTCCTGCAAATAATAAACCAATTCTTTCTGTTTCAAGGACAAATCCTCAAAACCATGTACTTTATAGCGAAGTATCTGCAAATCAGCAAATTGTTCCAATGTATAATCGAAAGCTTCTGCTTCCGGCTTTTCTGCTTGATTGCATCCGACTAAAAACATTCCTCCCATGATTCCCATTAACAAGCTTTTCTTCATTGTTTGATAGTTAAATGTAAAACAAAAAAAGGAAAACACATGTTTTCCTTTTATATATAATCAAATTCCCGGTTACTTCTTTTTCTTGGCTTCCTGAATCCGCTTCCGATAGCCGTTTGGCGTTTCACCCACTATGCGATAGAAAGCAGCATAGAAAGACTGACGATTGGCAAAACCAACCATCGCACTGATTTCCTCTACATTCTTGTCATTCTGTTTCTTATCAGCCAACAAGCGCAATGCATCTTTAATACGATAGTCATTCAAGAGACATGAATAGTTCATTCCGAAACGGGAATTGACAACTGCCGACAAATAGCGAGTATTGGTATTCAACAACTTAGCCAAGTCCTTGGACGAGAAGTTCGGATCTTTATACTTCTTCTTGACAATGACAATTTCAACAATTTTCTGATACAATTCATTAGCCAGGTCTGCCCGTATCATGGTACGGTAAGCAGCATCCTTGATTTTCTTTTCTCTCAAGTTGTAAGGCATCTTTTTAGGTGCTTCAACTTGTTCTGTAATTTCTTTTAGTTCGTAGCTCATCTCTATATTTTTTTGATAAAGGCCCCTATTCCTATATTTTTGTACAAAAATGTGAAATCTTTTTGTTTTGTGCAATTTTTCATGCAATTAATTTTATAATAATTATCTTTGCGCATCTCAGAGTGATACATTATAGGTTATGCTTCAGACTTTAAAGACCTGTTTCGGCTATGATTCTTTCCGACCGTTGCAACAGGACATCATCCAAAATATACTGAATCGGAAAGACACGCTTGTCCTGATGCCCACTGGGGGTGGAAAATCCATCTGCTATCAGCTACCGGCATTGATGATGGAGGGAACGACCATTGTCGTATCCCCGCTCATCTCACTGATGAAGGACCAGGTAGAAAGCCTTCAAGCCAATGGCATAGCCGCCAAAGCCATGAACAGTGCTAACGACGAGACCGACAACCTGATCTTGCGGAGAGAGTGTATGGAAGGGAAAATCAAACTTTTGTACATCTCGCCAGAGAGGTTGCTGACCGAGATGGATTTCCTGCTGAAGGACATCCGCATATCCCTCTTTGCCATCGACGAGGCACATTGTATTTCCCAATGGGGACATGACTTCCGACCGGAATACACACAATTGAAGACACTCCGCGAACATTTTCCCGAAGTACCCATCGTGGCGCTTACCGCCACGGCCGACAAGCTTACCCGACAGGACATTGTGGAACAACTGGATTTGAAGGACCCGCAAATATTTATTTCTTCTTTCGACCGTCCCAACCTGAGTCTGAGTGTCAAGAGAGGATTTCAACAAAGGGAAAAGACACGTGCCATACTCGATTTCATTGCCAAGCATCCCAACGAATGTGGCATCATCTATTGCATGAGCCGCGACCGGACGGAAAAAGTGGCGGAAACATTAACCAAGCACGGCATACGAACAGGCATCTATCACGCAGGACTCAGCACCTCCGCACGCAACAAGGCGCAGGATGACTTTATCAATGACCGCATACAGGTGGTATGTGCCACCATTGCTTTTGGCATGGGTATCGACAAGTCTAACGTACGATGGGTGATTCATTACAACATGCCCAAAAGTATGGAAAGTTTCTATCAGGAAATTGGTCGCGCTGGACGCGATGGCATGAAAAGCGATACGTTGCTCTTCTATTCGCTGGGCGACCTCGTCATGCTTTCCAAATTTGCGGCAGAAAGCGGACAACAGGAAATCAATCTGGAAAAGCTGAACCGTATGCAACAGTATGCAGAGAGTGACATCTGCCGTCGACGCATCCTGCTCAACTATTTCGGAGAAGCGATGGAACACGATTGTGGGAATTGTGACGTATGCAAGAATCCGCCTGAAAGATTTGACGGAACCATCATTGTACAAAAGGCACTGAGTGCCATCATGCGTACCGACCAACAGATAGGTACCCGTATGCTGATAGCTATCCTCCGGGGAAGTTATTCGGAAGAGCTTCTTCAGAAAGGGTATGACAAGCTGAAGACCTTCGGAGTCGGGAGAGACATCCCTCAACGCGATTGGATGGATTACCTGCTTCAGATACTCAACCTTGGATATATCGAAATAGCTTACAACGAGGACAACCATTTAAAGATAACCCCAAGCGGAGCAAAGGTACTGTATGGTCAGGAGAAGGCTACATTGGTGGTCATCAAGCGGGAAGAGCGGGAATCCTCAAAGGCTAAAAAGAAAAAAGTGGAGAAAGAAGAACAAAAGTTATTCAGCGTCACTACCTTGTCCGACGATGGAATCAGTAAGGAGCTATTTGAAAAGCTACGTATCCTACGCAAGAAGCTGGCCGACCAGCAATCCATTCCTCCTTACATTGTACTGACAGACAAGACCTTGCATCTTCTTGCCGCACAACGGCCAACCAGCATGGAAGAATTTGGAAACGTAAGCGGAATCGGAGAATATAAAAAAGAGAAGTACGGAGCCGATTTTATAAAGGTCATCAAGGAATTCCTTGCGCACACTTAGTTCATCCTATCGTTTCTTGCTTGCCTTCAACTTATCCTGAAGTTGGGGACGAGGTACTCCTAATTCGATGGCTTTTTCAAATGCAACATAAGCTTCCCGCTTCTTGCCTTGCACCAAGTATATCTCTCCGCACAGGACATAAATGTCCGCATCGGCAGGTGCCATACCGGCCGCTGTCTCCAAATCAAGCAAAGCCAAGTCCAATAAATTCATTTCGGCCTCCAGTTCCGCACGGGCTTTCAGCAAGGAAACTTCCTTAGGATAATCCGTTACCATCCGATTCAATTCATCCAAAGCTTCCTGATACCGCTTGTCTTTCTGGTTGGCCATGGCAATTCCCAAACGGGCCGTTTTGTTATCAGGTTCCAATTCCAACAACGAACGGTAATCCAACCGGGCATCCTGATATTGCCGTTTCCGCATGTAGATATAAGCTCTGAATTGTAAAGCCTCCTTGTTGTTGCGGTCAATATCAATTACATTGCAATAATCGGAATATGCTTTGTCCAAATGATCCATTTCCAGATATAGCGAAGCCCTGTTCAGCAGAATGGTGACAGAATAAGGGGATAAGTTCAAAGCCAACGAATAGGATTCCAGCGCTTCATTCTGTTTCCCGATTCGTCGTTGTACAGTACCTAAATTTGAGAGCAACAGGTAATTGCTTGCATGGGCAGGTGCTTACTTCAAAGCTTCCTTGAACAAAATTTCGGCTTTAGCCAAGCTGTCCGCCTCTACCGCATCCATAGCCTGATTCACCTTTTGGTCGTACGATTGCGCCCATAGAATCCGGCACACTCCGATCAACAACATCAAACAAAATATTCTTTTCATAGAAGATGTATTATTCTTTGCAAAAGTAATGCAAAGGTTGTTACCTTCCATTTCATTTCCAGTAAAAAAAGCATAAGGATTGTTTATTCCGTTGGAAGAATGTATCTTTGCTCTCAAAAGAATGATAGTATGAAACAGGAAAAAGCCATATTCGCTGCCGGATGTTTCTGGGGCGTACAACACCAATTCCAAAGAGTGGATGGAGTCATGAACACCATAGTGGGCTACACGGGAGGGCCTGAGGAAAATCCGAAATATCCCGAAGTAAAAGCCCATCAGACTCATCACGTCGAAGCCATCATTGTGGATTATGATGCCGACATCGTCAGTTACGAAGACCTTTGCAAGGTGTTCTTCGAAATTCACGACCCGGCACAGACGGACGGTGTAGGGCCCGACATCGGTCCTCAATATCGAAGTGAAATTTTCTATTTGAATGAAGAACAGAAGCAGATAGCCGAGAGCGTTATCGAGTTACTTCGTTCTAAAGGACATGTTGTAAACACGATTCTTCGCCCCGCCGAGAAGTTTTGGGAAGGTGAAGAGTATCACCAGCATTATTATGACAAGACGGGTGGCGAACCTTATTGTCACATTCGGGTGAAGAAGTTCTGATTATAATTAGGCACGGATTACACGGATTGCACGGATTTTGTTGATGTATACATATACTAAAACCGTGTTAATCCGCGTAATCCGTGCCTAAAATTTATGCCTTCTGGATATAATCCACAATCCAAGCACCTATTTCCTTCGTACCGTATTTCGCACCGCCTTCCACTTGAATTTCCGGTGTACGGACATTGGCATCCAGCGAAGCATCTACGGCTTTCCGAATCAATGCTCCTTCTTCCTTCAAGTCGAAATATTCAAACAGCATAGCCACCGAAAGGATTTGTGCCAACGGGTTGGCGATGTTCAAGCCTTTTGCCTGAGGCCACGAACCATGAATAGGTTCAAATACAGGGGTACTTTCACCGGTAGAAGCAGATGGCAACAAGCCCATAGAGCCGCTGATAACCGAGCCTTCATCGGTCAAAATATCACCAAATGTATTTTCAGTCACCATCACATCAAAGAAAGTCGGTTCCTGAATCATGCGCATGGCAGCATTGTCCACATACATATAATCGGTGGTCACTTCCGGATATTGGGGTGCCATCTCCTGGGCAATCTGTCTCCACAAACGGGAAGAAGCCAGCACATTGGCCTTGTCTACTACCGTGAGGTGCTTGTTACGCTTCATGGCATATTCAAAGCCCACCTTCAGGATACGTTCAATTTCCGGACGGGTATAGTAGTTGGTGTCATAGGCTTTTTCATTGTCCTGATACTTTTCACCAAAATACATACCACCGGTCAATTCACGAATGCAGATGAAGTCTGCATTTTCCACCAGTTCGGCACGAAGTGGCGATTTATGAATCAAGCACTTGAAAGTCTGTACCGGACGGATATTGGCAAACAGTCCGAGTCTTTTTCGCATGGCCAACAAACCTTGTTCGGGACGCACTTTGGCAGTGGGGTCATTGTCAAATTTCGGATCGCCTACCGCTGAGAAGAGTACCGCATCGGCATTCTTACAGGTCTGATAGGTATCTTCTGGAAAGGGATCACCCACTTCGTCAATGGCATGGGCACCACAAATGGCATATTCGTAGGTCACTTGGTGGCCGAACTTCTCACATACGGCGGTCATTACATCCACACCTACGGCGGATATTTCGGGGCCGATACCGTCACCGGCCAACACTGCTATTTTCAGTTCCATAATCCTTTTGCTTATGTTTGTTTTCGTTTTCACTCCTCGTAGTCACGTTCTATGATGTTCAACATCTTCATGGTTGCCTTGATTGCCGCTTCCGTCTGGTCGGCATCCAACCCTCGAGTCTTGAACACTTTATCTTCAAAGCTCCAACTGATGGTTGTCTGTACAAAGGCATCGGTACGTCCACCGGGCGGAATCGTTACCGCATAGTTGGTCAGCATGGGGAATTTACGTCCCAGTGTTACCTTGTATATCTTGCGCAGTGCCCGCACGAAAGCATCGTACTGACCGTCTCCGCTCGAGTTCTCTTCATATTCCTTTCCGTTGATTTCCACTTTCACCGTAGCCATGGGCTTCAGTCCATAGGCAAGGTTTACAATGTAGCTTTTCAGTTTCACGCGGTCATCCTCTACATCGTGTTTCAGCACATCGCTCACAATATAGGGTAAATCCTCGGGGGTCACCAATTCTTTCTTATCTCCCAACTGAATAATGCGGTCGGTCACCTTACGCATGGATTCATCATCCAGCTGCAAACCCAGGTCCTCCAGATTCTTGCGGATATTGGCTTTACCGCTATTCTTCCCTAAGGCATATTCACGTTTCCTTCCGAAGCGTTCCGGCAAAAGGTCGTTGCAATACAGATTGTTCTTGTTGTCTCCATCGGCATGTACACCGGCCACTTGCGTAAATACGCTTTCCCCAATGATGGGTTTGTTGGCAGGAATCATCACTCCCGAATAGGATTCCACCACCCGGCTTACGTCGTTCAAACGACTTTCTTCAATATTGGTGGTCGCTTCGAAATGGTCTTTCAGAATAGCCTGTACACTTGACAAAGGAGCATTACCTGCCCTTTCACCCAAGCCGTTGATGGTGGTATGCAAACCTTTTACCCCACTCAGCACAGCAGCCAGCACATTGCTGACCGCCAAGTCATAGTCGTTATGAGCATGAAAGTCAAAGTGCTTGTCCGGATAACGTTTCTTCATCTTACGCATGAATTCAATGACCTGCAGCGGATTCAATATACCCA
>JAFVTL010000060.1 GCA_017503235.1 Bacteroidaceae bacterium
CTGTCCGTAAGAAGCCAAACCTACAATCACGTCACCCGGACGGATGTTGGCATTGTTGATGACATCGCTACGCTTCATGCGGCAAGTCACGGTTGAATCGACAATGATGGTACGAACCAAGTCGCCCACGTCAGCTGTTTCACCACCGGTAGCATAAACGCCTACACCCATTTCGCGGAGTTCCGCCAAAAGTTCGTCCGTACCGTTGATGATAGCCGAAATCACTTCACCCGGTACGAGAAGCTTGTTACGTCCGATGGTGGAAGAAACGAGGATGTTATCTACTGCACCTACACAAAGCAAGTCGTCGATGTTCATGATGAGTGCATCCTGTGCGATACCCTTCCACACACTCAAGTCGCCTGTTTCCTTCCAATAAAGGTAAGCGAGTGATGACTTGGTGCCGGCACCGTCGGCATGCATGATGTTACAATACTCCGGATCTCCTCCCAGAATGTCAGGGATAATCTTACAGAAAGCCTGCGGGAAAATACCTTTGTCGATGTTCTTGATGGCGTTGTGTACATCTTCCTTGGATGCCGATACGCCGCGTTGCATATATCTTTGGTTACTCATGAGTGATGTTGTTTTTCAATTGAATATGCAAAAATACATATTATTTTGGTGATAGCCTTACGTTTTTATTCTTTTTTAGGCGCGGATAACACGGATTGTGCGGATTGAATTGATGCTTGGATGTAAAATTCGTGTTGTTTCGTATAATCCGTGCTTAAATTCGTTCACTTCATATCTTTCATGTTTGTCCTGTAATACTTGTCAATACCACCATAGCCTATAATCAGCTTGTTCTCATGGGTTTTCTTGATGAAATTATCGAGACGTCTCTGAAATTCATCGGGGCGTTTCCTGGCAGCATCAATATATGCAATACGGATGCGTTTGTAGGATGGAGCGAAACGATTATAGTTTTCCCATGCCTCTTTATCTTGCTTGATTGCTGCAATAATATCCTTTGGGAAGAGATAGGGAGCATTGATTATGCCAAGAACGCGCTCACGTATGTCAGGGTGAATAAGTCCTTGTTCTTCAAGCCATATTAGCCGTTCGATGTTTGGCCTTGAATATGGGCTGCCCGGTCTTCGTGGCGTAAACCGCTGTGCCCGATGTGTTGAGTCGATATTTTGGATGACTCCATCGATCCATCCAAAACATAATGCTTCCTCCACGGCATCATTATAGGATAGTGCTTCTTCTCTGGCTGCCTTCATCGGAAAAACAAACCAGATTTCCTTTTCCTTGTCGAAATTCATCGAGAGCCAAGCCCTCCATTCTTCTCTATTGTTGGTGTAAAATGTGTTCATACGGGTAAGATAGGCTAATCCGTAATTGGCCATTTGTATGTTCTCTTAAAAGTTATTATTTCATTTATTCAACGACGATCCCCATTTTCTGCATAAGGAAGCAGGCATTCATATTCTGGGCGACTCCTTCTTTCAGTTTGTAGGAGAAGGTCAGCTCGTCATTCTGTATGTCGGCTTCGAAGCGGTAGTTGCTTATTTCGTTGGGGAAATGTTGCTTCAATTCGCCCAACAGGATGTCGTGCGTGGCGATGATGCCATTGGTCTTCAGTTGGAGCAATTGCTTGACGAGAGCCAACGAACCTTTCTGCTTGTCGATGGAGTTCGTGCCTTTCAGGATTTCGTCTAAGATGATGAACATTCCCTCGCCATTCTTCAAGCGTTCGAGGATTTGTTGCAAACGTTTCAGCTCGGCGAAGAAATAGGATTCGTTGTTGGCAAGCGAGTCGCTGGTGCGCAAGCTCGTCATCAGACGGGCCGGATAGATTTCAAGTGACGAACAATAGACAGGAGCACCGATGCAAGCCAATAAATAATTACATCCGATGGTGCGGAGATAAGTACTCTTGCCCGCCATGTTCGCTCCCGTGATGATGAGAAAGTACGGGCGTTGGGGAATCTCGGCATCGTTTACCACACATTGCTTTGGGGACATCAGCGGATGACCCATATCCTTGGCACGGAAGACGAAAGGCCGGTCGGCAATCGTCGGATAGGTGTATGTCGGATGGTTGAAGGCGAAAGTGCCCAAGGCACAGAGCGCATCCAAATGGCCGAGAGCTTCCAACCATTGTAACAGATGCATGCCGTGTTCCTGCTTCCATCGTTCGATGCGGAGCATCTGACGGAGTTGCCAGAACAGGCTTCCTTCCAAGATAGCATACAGAATCAGGTTGTTTCGGAGGTCAAGACGGTCCAGTTCCTTCGCAAGCACACCAAGCACTTCGGGCGCTTTCTTCCCGTGGCTCTCAAACTTCAGTTTCAGCGAAGCAAGGACAGGGCTTTCTAACGGTTGCTTGTCTGCCAATTCGATGAGGCGGACGTAGGTGGAAAGCATCTTCAAGGTCTTGTTGTATGACTCTTGGATGCGGGTTATTCGCCGGATAAGTCGGGAACTGGCAACGACAAACGAGCAGAACACCAACCCGAACCAACTCATCGAAAGAATGTCCAGCATTCCCAACGTGAACAGGATGATGTTGATGCAAGGCACTGCCCAGCAAATCCATTGATTACTTTTTTTTTGCAGAAAGGTGGAAGGTGTCTCTACCCATTCCTTCAGGTCTTTCATCTCTGTTTCATTGTTCTTGTACAGGCATCCCGTGATTCGGAAGTTTTCGCGGAAGTCGTTGTGTCGGCTCAGTTCCCGGATGGCTTCTTGTCGCTTCTCGATTTCTTCCTTCTTTACTAATGGCTGGCGCAACCAATGGCTCAGCGTCTCCTTGCCGAAAGGTGTACAAGTGCGGTTCAAGGCTTGGAAAAGCGAATGCTCGCCGAACACGTCAAGGTCGAGGCTGAACGGATGTGAGGCGTCCATCCATTCCTTTCCTCCGTCGAAAGCCGAATGGTCGTTCTCCAACGAAGCCAGCTCTGCCTTGTAATGGCGGATGCTTGTCTCGTACCAATCTTTCCGATGGAACAGGCGGTTGTGCAACTTCACCAACAGAAGGAAGGGGATAAGTGTACCGAAAAGAATCCCACCGACAACGGCTCCCCCTTGGTCGTAGCAAAAGCACAAGGCGATGAACCCGGCGATGAAGATAGCCAACCTCGTTGTGCTGATGTACAGAATCTTCTTCTTGGTGCGTTCGCTCCCGTAGAGGGCATTGTCCAGTTTCTCTTGATAATATTTTTTCAAATCCATAGGGCTTCGGCCTTTTGTCAGTTGTATTGGTAGATATGTGGAAGGTGTGATAGAGAAAAAGGAAAGTGTGCATTCTATGTTTTATTTGTATAAAAACACGGAATGCACACCCTCGGCAATTTAGTGTTTATTTGTTTTTCCAAAGGTTGGGGAGGAAACGGTAGTAAAGCAGATGCTTCCACGCCACCAGGTCGTGGGCACCATTGCTACCTACATAATATTCGTGCTTGATGCCCATTTCTTCCAGCTCCTTGTGCAACTTCTCGTGGCGGGCCATCGGACCTGTTTCGTGAGTACCCGCACCGAGGAACAAGTAGTCAATCTTGTCGTTGATGTCCTTGTCGTACAAGGCCGGAGTTTCCTTGATGTCGATGGCAGAGCTCAACAAACCGAAGTTGGCGAACAAATCCAGACAACGGAAGCCTACGTATTGTGACAGACGGCCGCCCATCGACAAACCACTGATGGCACGTGCGTGGCGGTTCTTGATGACATTATACTTCGATTCGATGAACGGGATGATGCACTTGCGATATTCTTCTTCCATCAACGGGAAGGCCAATTCGGTGTGCTTGGGGTGCATACGGGTCACCATCTGGTCGTTCGGGAAAACGACAATCATCGGTTCAGCCTTACCTTCGGCAATGAGGTTGTCGAGGATGAAGTTGGCTTTGCCATGCATCACCCAAGTTTCGGTCAAGTCGCCCGAACCTCCCATCAGATAAAGGGTCGGATATTCCTTCTTCGGGTCGTAGTTGGCAGGAGTGTAGACAATCAGGTCTCTCACGCCCTTGGTCACTTCCGAGTAGTAATAGTGAGTGGTGAGGCTTCCGTGAGGCACATCTGCTTTGGGATCGTAGAAGGCCGGTTCGTCGCCATGTACATGCAGGATGCTGAATGCAGGCATGGCCGCATGGCCGATGTAAGTATTGTTAGGGTCTACATTCTGTACTCCGTCGATGATGAAGTAGTAGAAATAGATTTCGGGAGTCAACGGGCCGATGGTCAGTGTCCACAATCCATCGGCGTCTTTGGTGAACGGTACCCGCTTGCGTGCTTCGGGGCCTACGAACATGTTGCCGGTGAGCAAAACTTCCTTGGCGTTGGGGGCGTGGAGACGGAAGGTTACCGAGTGGTCATCATGCACTTCCGGTGAAATCACCCGACAGCTGAACGGAGTAATGTTTTCAGTGTTTTTCTGCGGTGCCCAGTCAATGTTCACGTGCGATTGTTGGGCGGATACGCCGATGGCGGCCAGGGCCATCCATAAGGATAATACGTACTTTTTCATGTTTTTAATCGTTGGTTTGTTTATGGTAAAATGATAGTTTGTCCAAAAGTAGGTATTATTCCACAAATACCCAAGGATTGTTCAATAAAAGTGACGTTTTACGCTTCCTAAAGCATTGCTTTCTAACTCGTAAAGCGATGCTTTGCCAATGGCGGATGGAGCTTGGCGTTACTTGATGATGTGGCCGATGGTCTTTGGCTTTTCCGAAGGGGTGGGGATGCAGACTTTGTAAAACCCTTTCCCAATGTGGCTGATGTCTATCCTCGGTTGGTAGGGTGCTTGAAATACGACCTTGCCGGCGGTGGTACAAATCAGTATGCTTTCCGCATCGGCGATGGAAGGAAGATACAGCCAATCTCCTTCGTTGAGAAGGGGGATGTCTGTCGGCGCAGGTTCATTCAAGGCCAAGGGGGCGCTTTCATTGCCATATCTGTCGGCTGCTGTCACGGCAAAATACCGGTTCTTCTCCCAATTGTCCAAGGTCACTTCATTTCCCCTGATGGAGGTGCGTATCAAGTGGTCGGCACGGGTGATGTCGACGGGATAGACGGATGAACCATAGAGGTGATAAACCACGGGTTGTCCATCGGTGTCCTTGACTTCCTCCCACGCCAGATGCAAATTCTGTTCGTCTGTAATCTGACATACAGGCGCTTGGGGGGTGGCGGGAGCAATGCTGTCCGCCCAGGTCATCGGAGGAACAAGAGCCGGTGTCGCATAGAATCCGTTCTTCACTTCGTTGTAAATACCTTTTACGTTGTCCAACAAGAAACGGTTGCGGAAATAGGCCTGTCCGCCCAGACCTTCTTCCCGGATGAAATGAATCTGTCGGGCGATTTCTTCGAGGGGCCAATCCTTCTCTTTGGGCGAGAGGAAATAGATGCCCAATCCCGGCACTATCCACCGGTTGTTGTCACCTTCTTTCCAATCGAGTGCGAAGGGGTAGAAGTCATTGTCCTTGAAATACATCATAGGGAAAAGGATGTCGTGAATGCCTTCTTCCAACCATCCTTTGGCATCCTGGTGTACGGCGTGGAAAGCATCCCAGCCTTTAGAAGGATAGCGGGTGGTGCTGGCATATTTCCCGACGGACGAACTGCTGACTTTCACCCAGGGCTTCCGGCTTTTCACTTTGTCGTGAATGCTTCGTACGATGGCGGTGATATTTTCCCGTCGCCAGATTTTCTTGTCTTTCCCTTTCCCGTACAGGCGATAGGTGTCGTTGTCGGGAAACTTCTCGGCTTGCTCGGGGTATCGGATGTAATCCAGGTGGATGCCGTCGATGTCGTATCGGGTGGTAATCTCCTCGACAATGTCAGAAAGATACTCCTTTGTCTTCGGATTTCCCGGGTCGAGATACCAGGTCCCTCGGTATAGCTTGCATAGCTTCCGTTGCTTCTGTACGACGGAATTCTTGCCCAACAGACGCACTTGGCGTACATTCCCTACGGGGATGGCCACAATCCATGCGTGAAGTTCCATGCCCCGTTTGTGACACTCTTCGATGGCAAAGGCCAGCGGGTCATAGCCGGGGTTGCGGCCGGTCTTTCCGGCCAGGGCTTCGGGGAAGGTTTCGATGGAGGATGGATAGATGAGGTTCCCCCGGACGCGGGTTTGTAGGAGGACGGTGTTGAAGTTGGCTTCTTTCAGTCGGTCGAGGATGTCGCACAACTCCTGTTTCTGCTTTCGGATGCCTTCAGTGCTGGTTGCCTTCTGTTGGGGCCAGTCCATCCCTCCCAATACGGTCAGCCAAGTCGCACGGATTTCGTGCTTCGGTTGGGCGGCATGGGGCAAGGTTACGAAAAGCGATAGCAGAAAGGTTAGGAAATATGTACGCATCTTCTTTTAAATTTGTCGCAAAGATAACAAGATATTGAATAATTACTTACTTTTGTGGGTGATAAATTATTAGGCACGGATTGCGCGGATTACACGGAATTAAACGGATATCTGTGTCATCCAAACTGGGCGAAGGCCTTGAAAAACATAAAATGGGTTCCGTGAAATCCGTGTAATCCGTGCCTTAAAATAGATGTTTATGATAACCTTTACCATTGCACTGTTATTGCTCATCGCTGGTTATGCCATATATGGAGCATATGTGAACCGCGTGTTTGGCCCTGACGACCGGAAGACGCCGGCATTGACCATGGCAGACGGAGTGGACTACATCCCGTTGCCTACCTGGAAAATCTTCATGATTCAGTTTTTGAACATTGCCGGCCTCGGCCCTATCTTCGGGGCTATCATGGGGGCGCAATTCGGTACGGCTTCCTATCTGTGGATTGTCTTGGGTACCATCTTCGCCGGAGCGGTTCATGATTTCTTTTCGGGGGCTTTGTCCATTCGTCATGGAGGCGAGAGCTTGCCTGAATTGGTTGGCCGATACCTCGGATTGACCACGAAGAAAGTGATGACCGTCTTCACCATGATTCTCATGGTACTCGTTGGAGCGGTGTTCGTGAGCGGTCCTGCCGAACTCATTGCCGGTATGACTCCCGATTGGATGGATGCCTACTTCTGGATTATCATTATCTTCCTCTATTATGTATTGGCGACATTGATGCCGGTGGATAAGATTATCGGCAAGATTTATCCGCTCTTTGCGGCCGCCTTGCTCTTTATGGCGGTGGGCATCTTGGTGATGCTTTATGTGAAGAGCCCCGATTTACCCGAAATGTGGAATGGCTTCGGCACCAAGTATGAAGCGAATCCCATCTTCCCGATGATGTTCATTTCCATCGCTTGTGGAGCCATCAGTGGTTTCCATGCAACGCAATCTCCTTTGATGGCCCGCTGTATGAAGCATGAGAAGCATTGTCGCCCCATCTTCTATGGTGCGATGGTGGCCGAAGGAATCGTTGCCCTCATTTGGGCGGCGGCTGCTACCTATTTCTTCCAGGAAAACGGTATTGTCGACCAACTCACCGGCAAGGCATTCTCGGGTGCGGCGGTAGCTACCCGCATCTCCAACGAATGGCTCGGCACTTTTGGTGGTATCCTGGCTATCCTCGGCATTGTGGCAGCACCGATTACCAGTGGCGATACCGCCCTTCGCTCAGCCCGATTGATTGCGGCCGACTTCCTCCACATCGACCAGCGCCCCATAGCCAAGCGTCTGCTGATTTGTATTCCGCTCTTCTTGATTACCATCGGTGTGTTGGTGTATAGCTTGAGCGATGCGGAAGGCTTCAAGATTATCTGGCGATACTTCGCCTGGTGCAACCAGACCTTGTCCGTGTTCACACTTTGGGCGATAACCGTCTACCTGGTTCGTGAAAAGAAGAATTACTACATCACCCTGCTTCCGGCGTTGCTGATGACGTTGGTATGCTCCACCTATATATGCATAGCTCCCGAAGGCCTTTCGCTTTCTCAGCCGGTGTCCTATATAATAGGTATAGCCTGCTTGCTGGTAGCGTTGGTGTGGTTCATTGTTTGGTTTAGAAAAAGAATTAAATAAATGTCACTCAGACGACCGAAGGGAGGAAGAGTCTCGGTAGCACCCACTATATGCTCCCGAGATCCTTCGTCACTTCGTTCCTCTGGATAACAAATATTCATGAGTTTTAATTATGAGAAAGAAGTTCAGAAAATCGACTTGGATGCCGTTGATTCTATTGATTTACACTACAGGAATGGCCATCTATTTCCTTCCACGGAATACGGAAATCAGCGATACGGAGAAATGGCTCACTATTGGTGCCGCCTACCTGATTGTAGCTCTGCTTTGGTGGGTGCTCCGCAAGAAGGAGAAGTTGATGGAGCAACGTAACAAGGATATTGAAAATACGTATAAGAAATAAAGTTTTAATATGGAAAAAATGAAGAAACTGCTGATGGGAGCGTTGCTGATGTTCTTGGCGACATTCAACGCGAATGCACAATTTGAAAAGGGCGTATGGTATGCCAATGCTTCACTGACAAGTCTGGACGTTTCGCATAGCAAGCACGAAGGTTCCAACTTTGGCTTTGGGGTGACGGGCGGTAAGTTTGTGGCCGACAACATTTCCGTACTCTTTCATTACAAGGGACAATATGTAGAACATGGCTTGGATGAAACCAGCTTGGGTGTATTGGGCAGATATTACTTCCCGAGTTGTGGCGTATATGGCGGACTTGGCTTGGCCTACAAGCATCTTTCGGGCGAGAACTTCCGCAAGGACTTGGTTTGTCTGACTCCCGAATTGGGATATGCGTTCTTCCTGGGACGGAATGTGACGGTGGAGCCGGCGGTCTATTACGATGTCAGCTTGCGCGAGGCTTCGCAATACAGCAAGCTCGGCTTCAAGATAGGCTTCGGCTTGTATTTCTAAAACACGGATATTGACTCCCCGTTCGTCACTCAGACGACCGAAGGGAGGAAGAGTCTCGGTTGCATTTAGTGGGTATCCTCCACGTGGATGTAACCGAGACTCTTCGCTTCACTCCGTTCCGCTCTGAGTGACAAGGGTCAAAATACACTTTTCATCCGCAGATTACGCAGATAACACAGATTTTTCATCTTTATATTATACCGAAAGGTTATTATTTATCTGCGTAACCCGTTACGGCGGATATTTTTTATCCGCCGTTTTTGAATCTCAGGGTCTTTGACCCGCAATAACCTCAAGGGGTCAGAGACCCCTACCTCTGCATCATCGGATGACACATCCGATGAGACGGATTGCACGGATAAATATGATGTAAACATACACTAAAAACCGTGTTAATCCGTGGAGTTCCTTGAGCAAAGCGAAAAATCCGCGCCTAAAATATATTTATGACACTCGTTCTTTTGAGTATCAGGGTCTTTGACCCGCAATAACTCCAAAAGGTCAGAGACCCATCAGTGTCTTCTGTGAGCCATCATTTTATTTTATAGTAGAATTATTATGCTAAAATGCTTGTATTTACCATCTTTTTGTTATTTTTGCGAAATAAAGAGCAAAAAAA
>JAFVTL010000061.1 GCA_017503235.1 Bacteroidaceae bacterium
AGAACAGAATAAGAATGAAATGTCCAAAGAAAACGCCCAGCAGTTGCTGAATGCCATCATGCAGGACGAAAAGGACGTTCAGGAAAAACTGAAGAAACAGATTCAAATCCAAGGCAAGAAATTGGATAAAGACTGGTAAATATATAAATTTGTCGCTTCAAACTAATACATATAAATAAAATGAGAAAAACAATTCTCCTATTGATATGCATCGCCACAAGCCTGAATATATGGGCAGATGAAAACATAAGTTTTACCGCCAATGCACCTGAAGTGGTAGTCAGTGGTGACCAATTTCGTCTTACTTATACCATAAACACACAAAAGGTAAAAGACTTCAGAGTTCCTAACATCAAAGATTTTGAAGTACTGATGGGGCCAAGTCGCTCACAACAAAGCAGCACACACATTGATAATGGCAAAGTCACCTCCGTCAGTTCCATCACCTTTACATATATTCTGATGGCTGATAAGGAAGGTAGTTATACCATTCCTGGTGCTACCATTGTAGCAGAAGGCAATCCTTATACATCCAATTCTGTAAAAATCAAAGTTTTGCCGCCCGATAGCAGTGCCAGTCAAGGAGGCGCTTCAGCAAGCAACGGCCAATCCGCCTCAAGAAGCGGACAGATAAGCAACAAGGAACTTTTCATAACCGCTACGGCCAGCAAGACAAACGTATATGAACAAGAAGCCTTCCTGCTGACTTACAAGATATACACTCAAGTAAATCTGACGGGATTAAGTGGGGATATGCCCGATTTGAAAGGTTTCCACACTCAGGAAATAGAACTTCCTCAACAAAAGCAATGGACACTTGAACATTACAATGGAAGAAACTACAACACAACGGTATATACTCAATATGTTCTTTTCCCACAACAATCGGGCAAACTGGAAATTCCTTCCATCACATTCGATGGAACTATAACGGAGATTGTAGCGTCAGCAGACCCCTTTGATTTCTTCAATGGAGGAAGCCGTAGAGATATCAAGAAGAAGATTGTCACTCCTAAATTGACCATCAATGTCAAGGAATTGCCCGAAGGTAAACCCGAAAATTTCTCGGGAGGAGTGGGAGAGTTCAACATCAGCTCTGAAATCAGTACCCAAGAGTTGAAAACCAACGATGCTGTAACCATCAAGTTGGTTATATCAGGTACCGGCAACATGAAGCTTATCAATACACCGGAAGTAGGTTTCCCACAAGATTTCGAAATCTACGACCCGAAAGTGGAAAACAAGTTCAGCTTGACAAGAGAAGGCCTTTCTGGCAACAAAGTCATTGAATATCTGGCCATTCCACGCCATGCAGGAGAATACACCATTCCTCCCATTGAATTCTCGTTCTTCAATCTGAAGACACAAAGCTATCAGACTTTGAAGACCGAAGCCTATACCTTGAACGTAACAAAAGGCGAAGGTAATGCCGACCAAGTAATAGCTAACTTCACCAACAAAGAAGACTTGAAAGTGCTGGGTAAGGATATCCGCTATATCAAGACAGGAAATAGCCGATTAAGCCAAAAGGATGACTTCTTCTTCGGCTCAACCAGTTATTATTTATGGTATATTCTTCCACTGATATTGTTCATTATCTTCCTGGTTATCTATCGGAAACAGGCAATGGAAAATGCCAATGTAGCCAAAGTACGTACAAAGAAAGCCAACAAGGTTGCTACAAAACGTATGAAGAATGCCGGCAAGTTATTGGCAGACAAGAAGAACGAAGCATTTTATGATGAAGTGCTGAAAGCCTTGTGGGGCTATATCAGCGACAAACTGAGTATACCCGTATCCCAACTTTCCAAAGATAACATCGAAGAAAAGCTGACCGGCCGTGGTGTATCAGATGAACTCATCAAGCAATTCATTGACACACTGAATGAATGTGAGTTTGCCCGCTACGCACCTGGAAATCAGAATGAAACGATGGATAAGGTATATGCTTCAGCCATCGATGTCATCAGTAAAATGGAAAATAGTATCAAACGTTAAAAGGAGAGGAGATTAGAAGTATGAAAAGAATATATCTATACTTGTTGTTGGCTATCACTTCATTGAACATCCATGCCAATGAAGAAATGAATCCAACCCCTGACAAGGCAATGGCCGATAGCGCATATATCAACAACGATTTTGTTAGTGCTATCGACATGTACGAAACCATCTTGAAGAATGATGGAGAATCGGCCGACCTCTATTATAACTTAGGTAACAGTTATTACAAGACAGAAAATATAGCTAAAGCCATTCTGAATTACGAAAAGGCCCTGATGCTGAACCCTGGAGATGGCGACATCCGTTTCAACCTTGAGCTGGCACAAAGCAAAACCGTCGACAAGGTAACTCCTATAAGCGAAATGTTCTTTGTCACCTGGACAAAGTCCCTGGCCAACCTCATGAGTGAAAAGGGGTGGGGAAAAACCGGCATCTTTACCTTCATTGCAGCTCTTATAGGCTTGGCACTCTATTTCTTCAGCAAAAAAATTACCCTCAAGAAAGTTGGTTTTATCTGTGCTATCTGCCTTTTCTTGCTATGCATCGTTGCCAATCTCTTCGCTTCAAGCCAAAAAACAAAAATCATGAAGCATGAAAATGCAATCATCATGGCTCCAAGCGTCACCGTAAAAAGTACTCCTAACGAAGGAGGAACCGACCTTTTCATCATCCACGAAGGACGAAAAGTAATGATTAAAGACGATACGATGAAAGAATGGAAGGAAATCCAATTGGAAGATGGCAATGCCGGATGGGTACCTACCAGCGTCATTGAAGTCATTTAAAAGCCGAACAATGGACATACAGCCCTTCATTGAATTAGACAAGAATCTCCTTCTCCAATG
This sequence comes from Bacteroidaceae bacterium, assembly GCA_017503235.1. Taxonomy (GTDB): domain Bacteria; phylum Bacteroidota; class Bacteroidia; order Bacteroidales; family Bacteroidaceae; genus Phocaeicola. Next base: position 2,847 of record JAFVTL010000061.1, read on the forward strand.
GAATGGAAGCGATTCCCTCTTTTGGGACGGATTCATGTGGGTGTCTACCAGCACCTTTATCTGGATACCGTTAGGAATTGTCCTTCTGTATGTCATTATCCGAAACAATAGCCCCAAGGAAGCATTCATAACCTTATTGGCAATTGCGTTGGTCATCACACTTGCCGATCAGATTTCATCAGGCATCTGCAAGCCCTTGTTTGCCCGTTTCCGACCAACGCAAGACCCTGAAATCATGTATCTTGTCGACACCGTAAACGGATATAGGGGAGGACGTTACGGATTCATTTCGAGCCATGCGGCCAATACTTTTGCCATGGCCGTATTCGTTTCTCTTCTTACCAAGAGCAAACGCCTTGCTGTAGTCCTCCTTTCATGGGCAGTCTTGAATGCATATTCACGCATCTATTTAGGAGTTCACTATCCGGGAGATATCTTATTCGGCACAATTGCCGGATGCTTGGTTGGATGGGGTATCTATCAGATTTACAAACGATTAAACGTTCGTAAAAGTACTCAAAGAGTATATGTATCCAATCAATACACCTCCAGTGGTTATCTTCAGAAGGACATCCATCTGCTGATAATTGTATTTCTGATTACCTGCCTTGGCATTGTCATTTCGGGCATCATCATGACGCAAATCCATCATTTTTAATCACTCCTCACATTTATCTGTAGCAAATGAGCAAAAAAAAGGGAAAATAGTTTGTTTTCTCATGGTTTTTTCTTAAGTTTATTGCGTAAATGAAATTGCAATGTTAATAATATAAATTTTAGCACTATGAACAGAACAATAACCTTCAATGAACTTAGAAAAATCAAAGATTCACTTCCAACTGGAAGCATGCATAGAATAGCTGATGAATTGGGTATGTCAGTTGAAACCGTACGCAATTTCTTTGGCGGTCAGAATTTTAAGAATGGACAGAGCGTAGGTATCCATTTGGAACCAGGGCCTGATGGTGGTTTGGTAATGTTGGACGATACAACCGTTTTGGACAAAGCTTTGCAAATCCTCAAGGAATGTCAACCAGAAGCTGCTGAAGAAGAAACTAAGGAAGAAACAGAAGAAGCGTAAAAAACAAATTTTGAGAAAAAGCAATCCCGTTATTTGACTATCAAATGTCGGGATTCTTTTTTTTTTACACACTCGTTGACGCATACAGATTCTTCACTTCGTTCAGGATGGCATGAACAAAAGTATATCATTATTCCATTTATATATAATAAGAGTAGGGAGCATATTTAAATTTATACATTTTTAATTAAACATAATACTGATTATATAAATCTTAATTAAACATAAGTTTTGGTCGAAATAAGGGCTTTAAATGAAGAAAAATGAAGAATAAACACTTGTAGATGAATACAGGTTTTATTCGGACATAACCTTCATCAATTCGTTTTCAATTACTTTCAGAATGAAAGAATAAAAAAAAGCCCCGGGAAATCTCCTGAGGCTTTTTTATAATTATGATTGGTCTGATTAATAACCCAATTCCTTTTCCAAAGCTTCGTATTCAGCCTTGTTGAGCTTCCAATAGATAGTCAACAAAGTCGGTCCCCACAATTGTTTGTTGTCCGGTTCGAGCTTCTTAGCTTCTTCATAGAATGGCTTAGCCTTGCCGTACAAGTCCTTGATCTTAGCATCGTTTTCATTGTACTTCGGGTCATCGATTGCCAATTCAGCATTCTGTTGTTCGATTTCCTGAGCTTCCCAGAAATATACATTACCCTTCACTACATATGCTTCAGCAGTAAAGTCGCTACCCAATGAGATCAACTTGTCACAAGTAGCCATCACTTCGTCGTTCTTGTTTTGTTCTGACAAAAGAACAGCCTTTACATAGTAATAATAAGGTCTTTCAGAAGCAGCAAGCATTCTGTTGATTTCAATGACTGCTTCGTCAATCATTCCTTTCTTCTGGTAGTGATCGATGAGCTGACCAACGAACCATTCGCGTTCTGGGAACTTCTGAGTTCCTTCCTTGATAGTTTCGAGCCACTTTACAGAGTCGCTTTCAGCATATACCAAAGCCAAGCAGTTCAAAGCATTGAAACCAACTTCAGCATTTTCCTTACCGATAGTACCATACTTGATAACACTTTCCTTGTCGTTGATAGTGTTAGCAGCCAATGCAGCATAAGACGCATAGTAAGAAATCAGTGAGTCGTTCTTCAATTCAGCGTCATCAGCAAAAATTGGTTCATTTACAACGTCTGCATAGAGACCGAAGAACTTAATAGCTGATGCATAGTTACCAGCGTTGTATGCGTCACCACCACCTGACAGAAGGTTCTGACGAAGCTTCTTGAGCGTTTCAGCATTTTTCTTTCTCAGTTTTGCCTTCTTCAGTTCGCCACTTGCTACCTTTGCTTGTTCGAGTTCATCGCACTTGAGGTAGTATTCGTACAATTTTACGAGGCTACTGTACAACTTAGCTGTATCGGCTACCTTAGTCGGGTCGATAGCAGACAAATACATCTTTTCGTTTTCAGCATCGTAGATTGCCTTCTGGATGTCACCTGCTAACTTCCATGCATCAGGATTGGTAGCTGTTTCAGGGTTAGTCAAAGCAGCTTCGATGATTTGGGCCGCTTCTGCAGGATTCTTCAAGTTTTTCTTTGCTTCCTTCAGTACACTTTCCTGTGCTGAAGCAGTAAATGCTCCAAAAAATAAAGCAACTGCAAATAATACTTTCTTCATAATTTCAGTGAATTTAATTATACAATTTGTTTTAACTCTCTCTCTTATAAGGATTTACTCCATATTTTGATTTTCTGAAACGGGTTCCTCCCCTTCTCCACCTGGGACTTCAGGGATGTTTTCTTCTTCATTGTCGCTCATTACCTTACATACGGAACCAATCTGGTCGTTTCGTTTTTCAAGGTTAATGAGTCGTACACCTTGTGTGGCACGTCCCATGATGCGTACATCAGCCACTTTCAGACGGATGGTAATGCCCGACTTGTTGATAATCATCAAGTCGTTTTCATCGGTCACAGACTTGATGGCGATGAGTTTTCCAGTCTTGTCGGTGATGTTCAATGTCTTCACGCCCTTTCCGCCACGATTGGTCTTGCGATAGTCTTCAACATCGGAGCGCTTGCCATAGCCTTGTTCGGAAACAACCATAACTGATTCTGTTTCAGTATCTTTGATACATACCATTCCGATTACTTCATCCACTCCGTCTTCATCGAGAGTCATGGCGCGTACACCGGTTGCGGTACGTCCCATACAACGAACGGTGCTTTCATGGAAGCGGATGGCACGTCCGTTGCGGTTGGCAATGATGATTTCATTTTCACCGTTAGTCATGCGCACTTCGATTACGCGGTCGTCTTCGCGGATGGTAATGGCATTCACACCATTTTGACGCGGACGTGAGTATTGTTCAAGCAATGTCTTCTTGATGATACCATTCTTGGTACAGAACACTACGTAATGGCTGTTGATGAAGTCGGTGTCGTTGAGGTTCTTCACACGCAGATAGGCGGTAACAACGTCTCCCGGTTCGATGTTCAACAGATTCTGGATGGCACGTCCCTTCGAAATCTTGGTTCCTTCGGGGATTTCGTATACCTTCAACCAATAGCACTTGCCTCGTTGTGTGAAGAACATCATGGTGTTGTGCATAGTGGCCGGATAGATATGTTCCACGAAGTCTTCATCGCGTGTTTCACTGCCCTTCGAGCCTACTCCTCCTCTATTCTGAGTGCGGAATTCGGCCAGCGGTGTACGCTTGATGTATCCGAGGTGTGAGATGGTGATGACCATCTGGTCGTCAGCATAGAAGTCTTCGGGGTTGAATTCTTCGGATGCGTAAACGATTTCGGAGCGACGTGGGTCGCCGTATTTTGCCTTCACTTCTTCGAGTTCGTCCATGATGACCTTCTTGCAGAGTTCGTCGTTCACAAGGATTTCTTCGAGGTAAGCGATTTGCTTCATCAGGTCTTCGTATTCGGCATGGAGCTGGTCTTGCATCAAGCCTGTTAGCTGGCGCAGACGCATTTCAACAATCGCACGTGCCTGAACTTCAGACAGTTCGAAGCGTGTCATCAAGTTTTGGATGGCTTCGTTCGGTGTCTTGGCTGCACGGATGATGTGTACCACTTCGTCAATGTTGTCCGAAGCGATAATCAATCCTTCGAGGATATGCGCACGTTCCTTGGCCTTGCGGAGTTCGTACTGAGTACGACGAATCACCACTTCGTGACGATGGTCGACGAAGCACTTGATCATATCCTTCAGGCTCAGACACTTGGGGCGTCCACCTACGAGGGCGATATTGTTCACGCTGAACGAGCTCTGGAGGGCGGTCATCTTGAACAGCTTGTTCAAAACCACGCCTGCGTTGGCATCGCGCTTCACGTCGATGACGATGCGCATACCGTCGCGGTCGGATTCATCGTTCACGTAAGAGATACCTTCTATCTTCTTTTCGTTCACCAACGAAGCGATGTGCTCGATGAGTTCGCGCTTGTTGACGTTGTAAGGTATTTCGTTGACGATAATCTTGTCGTGTGTAGGGTGCGTTTCGATTTCGGTCTTTGCGCGCATAACGACACGTCCACGTCCCGTTTCATAGGCTTCGCGCACTCCGCTGATACCATATATATATCCTCCAGTCGGAAAATCGGGTGCCTTGATGTATTGCATCAATCCGTCGAGGTCAATTTCCGGATTTTCCACATAGGCCACACAAGCGTCAATCACTTCGCCCAGATTGTGGGTAGGCATGTTGGTAGCCATACCGACGGCAATACCTGAAGCACCGTTCACCAAAAGATACGGGATGCGTGTAGGAAGTACGGAGGGTTCAACATCCGAGTCGTCGTAAGTCGGTACATAGTCTACGGTTTCCTTGTCGATGTCCTGCATCATGTCCTCGCCTATCTTCATCAGTCGGGCTTCTGTATAACGCATGGCAGCTGCACCGTCACCATCGATGGAACCGAAGTTACCTTGTCCGTCAATCACGGGGTATCTCATGGCCCATGGCTGAGCCAGGCGCACGAGGGCTCCATAAAGTGCCGAGTCACCATGAGGGTGATAGTTACCCATCACGTCACCTACTGTCTTGGCCGATTTACGATATGGTTTGGAAGAAACGTTTCCTGCCTCCATCATCCCGTAAAGGATACGGCGGTGTACCGGCTTCAAGCCGTCACGCACATCCGGAAGGGCACGCGCCACGATTACCGACATGGAGTAATCGATGTACGACGATTTCATTTCCTCCTCGATGTTGATCTTTATGATTCTGTCTTGTTCTTGCATTTAAACTAAATGTTAGCTTGTTTTTACTTAATCTTATAAAATCATGTAAAGATACAACTTATTTATAACATAGGAAACAAAACAAAGCAAAAAGTTTAATTGATTTAGATAATTTTCGCATTGATAAAAACCTTTAAAATGAAGTGGAAAAACGTTAAGGCATAGTATCGGTCACAATCACACACAGTTACGGACTCCTCCCCTCCGCCAGTTTGACAAAAAGCCTATTGCGACAAACCATTTCAAAAGAAGAGATTCCGGGCCATTTCGTCGGCCGACACGCCATCAAAGTACCGCTGTACTTCCAACTGCTCGAGCTTGCCGCACACCGATTCATAGTCATACACCACACCCTCAAGCCCGGATTCGAGCGCTGCGACCGGCAGATTTCCCATAAAATCGCCCGAAAACCGGCACGAAACGATGCGGTTTCCCGACACTTGCAGATGGATACCTACGTTTCCGCAAGCCATTCTTACATTTTTCTCCATCGTGGCACGAGGCGAACGGCCATAGATCCATTCATCCGTTCCGAATTTCTCTTCCGCCAGACGATGGACAAGTTCCAAGGAGTTGTCGGGCAACACGTATTCCTTATCGGCATATCCATTCGAAAGGATTTCCTCCAGTTGCTTCGCAAAGGTTTCCACGCTCTCCATTGCAGGCAGAAAATCGGACAAATTGGCCACCCGGCTACGCACCGAAGCGATGCCTTTACTCTGTAGTTTTGTGGCCGGAGGGGTCAGCACATGCGTCAACCGCTCCATGTCTACCCGAAACATCAAGGTGCCGTGAACCATTAATCTATCTTTACACACACGCTTGGCGAAACCCGACACTTTCCTCCCCTCCACCAGAATGTCATTTCTGCCCGAAAGTTCGGCCGGAACCCCTAAAGTGCGCAAAGCGTCCATCATCATTCGGGCATATTGGGGATAATCGCGTTCCAAATTGTCCGAACGACCTACGATAGTATAATTCAAATTGCCCAAATCATGATACACCGCACCTCCACCCGTCACCCTTCGAGCCAGCAGAATGCCTTCGCGCTTCAAATAATCAAGGTTCACCTCCGTATTCACCTCCTGATTATAGCCCAAAATGACCGACGGACGGTTCTGCCACAGGTAGAAAACCGGTTCGTCAAGCTCCAGTTTCTCCAGACAGAACTCATCAAATGCCATATTAAAAGCAGGATCGGTATGTCGATTTCGTAAAAAACGCATGATTTCTAAGCTGTTTTCAGACTACAAAAATAAGAAATTCGGTTGGATTTTCAAGCGAAACTCCCCTATCATTTTATAAAAAACATCGATGAAATGGGAGATTTTTGCAAAAAGTCAACAAATACCGTACAAAGTCAACCTTTTTTAGGAAAAGACAGAAGCTGTCGGTCAGTTGGTCAGTAGGTCAGTTATTTTTAGTCACTTTTCCAACTTTTTCTAATGTAAAGAAATTTTTATTATATATATTAATATATATAATAAGTTTGATGCCTTAGTATTTTATCCACATGATTTCCATTTTTAGAAACTGACCTACTGACCTACTGACCAATGAAACTTTTTTGAAAAAAATTACGGTTCTCGGAGCAAAAAAAGTGAATTTCTGCGTTTTGAACTGAGCCATAACGCATTAAACAGAAAACCTCGGAAATAGTAAC
>JAFVTL010000062.1 GCA_017503235.1 Bacteroidaceae bacterium
AATGGAGCTAAAATCAAGGACTTGTACCGCTTGCTTTTCCGCAAATATGTGGTGGTATTGGTAGCGGCATTTGTGGTAGCCATTCCTATAGCCTATTACCTCATCACGCTATACACTCAGGATTTTGTGGTAAAGGCTCCGATAGGCATCGGCATCTTTATCATCGCCTTGCTGGTGGTAAGTATCATTTCGCTCGGTACCTTATTCTGGCAAGTACATAAAGCAGCCAACATCAATCCGGCGGATGTGGTGAAGAGTGAATAAGAAAAAGAAAGAAACAATAAAAGAAAGAATTGTATGCTACTACATTACCTGAAAATTGCCGTACGCAACTTGATGAAGTACAAGACGCAGAGCGTCATCAGTATTTTAGGACTGGCGGTGGGATTTGTATGTTTTGCCTTGGCGAGTCTTTGGACCCGTTATGAAATGACATACGATAGTCATTTGGAAGGAAATGATCGTATGTATGTGTTTTACACTAAATCCGTGTTTTCCAAATACGGGTATGATTTAAGGTCCGCTTACCCCATGTCCACCTTCTTGAAAGAAACCTTCCCCGAGGTGGAGGCAACCTGCGCATTCAACTATTGGGGGAAATCGGATGTCAAGACCGAAGAAGGAATCAAGCACGAAGCCAGAATGCTTTTGGCGGATTCCTGCTACATGGATATGTTCAATATCCGCATAGCCGAGGGGTCGGACGAGTTTCTGTATACCGACGGCAAGATTGCTGTCACCCGCGACTTTGCCCGAAGGGTATTCGGTAGCACCGGTGTACTGGGTAAAAAGATTATCGACCCCAATGATAAAACCCACACCATTTGTGCGGTATTGGATGGAAACACACCGCACAGCAATTTCTCCTTCGACTATTGGGGAGAAGGGGCCTACTTCCGAAAGTTCTACGGTAGTTGGAGCAACTATGCTTATACGACCCTCATCAAGTTGCGCCAAGGGACGGACCTTGATGAATTCCTCCGCAAGATGCAGGAATGTGAAGCCCCCGTCCCGTCCGATTGGAACGAGAAACGGGTATTCAAGGATTATATGCTGATGCCTCTAACCCAGTTTCATTATGCCGACTTCAACGAAGAGAAGTCCATCCAGTTCAATTACCTCATCATGTTTTCCACCATCGGCGTGCTGGTCATCCTCTGTTCGTTGTTCAACTACTTGTCGCTGTTTGTGGTCAGAGTGCGGATGCGTTTGCGCGAGATAGCCCTGCGTAAAGTATATGGAGCCACCATCGGCAACATGATCGGGATGTTTCTGATGGAATACATCCCGATTATCCTGCTGTCGGGGCTGGTCGGCATGATGATAATCGAATTGGTGTTCCCTGCTTTCCGCAAGGTTTCGATGGTTACAACCGGCATGTATGCCGAGCCGCTCCTTTATTTTGCGGTGGTCGCCATTGTTTCGGTACTGATTCTTCTTCCGGTGCTTTGGTTTTCGCCCAAGCTTACTTCCAAGGGTGCCAACAATCGTTTCCGCAAGGCAAGTATCTTCTGCCAGCTGGTCATCAGCATCTTCTTCTTGTTCTGCGTATCGGTCATCATGAAGCAAGTCCATTACTTGAAGACCACCGATATAGGATGGGAGCGGAAGGGCATCGCTGCTTTCGAGTATCTGTATCCTTCGGACAATACAGAAGCCATTGTGGCCAAGATTGAGCAATTCGCCCCAGTCAAGGAGATGTTGCTGGGTTATGACTCAGGATTACTTCCCAAGAACATGATGATGAGTATCAGCGTCAGCGATTGGGAAGGCAAGCCTGAAGAGGCGAAGGACCTTAACATAGAAGTCATGCATATACGAAAATCCTTTTTTGATTTCTATCAGCTGCAATTAGTGGAAGGACGCTTGTGGGAGGCGGAAAACCATAATATAGGACATATCGATGTAATCATTAACGAAAGTGCCGTCAAAGCTATGGGATTCGTTGATCCCATCGGAAAAGAATTCATGAGCATCGACAAGCACCCGTTCCATGTCATTGGGGTAGTGAAGGATTTCCACACCGGTCCTCCTACCGTACCTGTCCAGCCGCTGATATTCATGGGAGACAGTGAACACGAATACGAAGTGTCTACCGGCGGATGCATCGTCCTCAAATACCATCCGGGCCAATGGAAGGAACTGAAGGCAAAGGTAGACGAGCTTTTAGCTTCGGAATATCCTGAAGTGAAATATAGTTTAGTGAATGTAGAAGATCTCTATGCCCAATATCTGGAAGCGGAAGACCTGCTGATGAAACTCCTCGGTGTGGTGTCGGTGGTGTGTATGCTCATTTGTTCATTCGGTGTCTTTTCTTTGGTTTCGCTTACTTGCAGGCAACGCCAGAAAGAAATCGCCATCCGTAAAATCAATGGAGCCACCATTCGCGACATTCTTACCATTTTCGTCAAAGAATATACGTTGATGTCTTTTGTGTCGGCTGTCATAGCCTTTACCGCCGGTTATGCGGTCATGAAGAAGTGGATAGAAGGCTACATGTTGCAGACCTCCATCAGTCTTTGGCTTTTTGTTGGCATCTATGTATTGGTACTTCTCATCATTGCCATGTGCATCGGCTACCGTGTATGGAAAGCCGCCAATGAGAATCCGGCGGATGTGGTGAAGAGTGAATGATTTATTATTATATTTGCAGATGATCAAGAAAATATATTGCCATGAAAAACATTTTAAGAACAATGCTGTTAGGTATCACCTTGGCATCCTGCCAACCTACAGATACAAAGAGTTATTTAAAGGAAGTGATAGACAATCTGGAAAGCATTGAAACTGCAAGTTACCAGATAGAAGAACACCATTGGTTTCCGGGAGAAACTACCCCAAGAGTCTATCCACCAAACTATGTAGAGGAATACCACAATCCGGCCGACACCACAATTGGTGCCAGCTTCGTGAGGCTCGACCCACAGAACAACATGCGTCTTGAAAATGGTTACAACGGTAAAGTCCGTTTGTCAACCTTTCATGATGTAAAGGGAGTAGTTGAAGACGATTTCACCTATCGCAAACTTCCTTTCCGTCCCATTGCAGGACCTTTCTTCAATTATACTCGTAATATCTTGCAATACATTACTGAAACCACAGATAGCATTGAAGTAAACATGGTGGACGAAGACAGTTGCTATCATCTGTCTTTGGTTATTCACGAAGAAAACCAGATTGAATTCTTCGGAAAGGCACATCGCATCCCCGAACATCCGCATATTATCGACCCCACTTCGCGGTACGAGGTATGGATCAACAAATCGAACAACCTCCCCTTCAAATACAAACGGGATATGGAACAAGGTGCAAACATGGAAATCTGCATCAGTCCTACATTCAACCAACTGAAGCTATCGGACTTCAATCTACACAGTTATATCCCCGAAGGTTATGAAATGAGGAAATATGGAGAAAAGAAAAAGAAGGAGGAAGCCCATGAACTGATAGGTAAGCAGGCACCCGAATGGATATTGCCGGACATCAAAGAGGAAATGGTGGCTCTCTATAGTCTGAAGGGCAAAGTCATCTTACTAAACTTCACGGGTATAGGTTGCGGCCCTTGTCAAATGGCCATACCTTTCCTGAAGGAATTGAAAGGACAATATTCCGCAGACGATTTCGAACTGATAGCCATTGAGAGTTGGAGCGGAAGCCATTCGGCACGGACACATTATGTCAAGCAGAAAGGAATCAATTATACCTTCCTCGGTGCCGACGAAAAGGTGTTGGATGATTATCATACGGGCAGGGCTGCCCCCTACTTCTTCCTGTTGGACGAAAAACGAATTGTCCGTAAAGTATTCTTCGGCTATAACGAGAACAACAAGAATACAATCAAAGTTGCGATTGATGATATGTTAAAATAAACAACGAAAACAAGCTATCATGAAAAGAATATTTATTATCAGTCTGCTCGCTGCTATGATTCTTGGCATGCAGGCACAAAAGCCTTTTTCATTCACTTTGAAAGGGACGTTAAACACTACAGGCTTTAATGGATATGAATTTCCCATTATGCGTTATGACAACCATAAACACATAGGGAAAATCAAGCTCAAAGGGAACCAATTCGAATATCATGGAACTGCCGATAGTACCATGTACTGTAGAATTGATGCAGGAACTGAATTTGGCAATTTCATTATCGAAGAAGGGACAATATGGGTAGATATGAAAACACATGGTTATCCTTCGGGAACACCTTTAAACGAAGCATACGCAGAGCTAACCCATTTAAAACAACAAATTGAAGTAGCCCTTGACTCCATCAGGAAAAGTATCACCCAAGGAGACATGGATAGAGAAACCCGCATCAAAAGACTCAATGAGTTGGAATATAATTTTAGCATAAGACGTGAATTGCAGAAAAAACTCCTTATGCCTTTTTTACAGAAACACTCCAACGATGAAGTAGGCGTAGCTGCTTGCCAGAACCTACTATCGATGGGTACTCCCCAGCTATTGGATGAAATCTATCCGTATTTAGGTGAGTGGATTCTTTCCCGACAACATATAAAGGAAATGATAGCGCAAATAGAGCAATCGAAGAAAATGGCATCCGGCCAACCTTTCATCGATTTTGAAGGAGAAGATGTCAACGGTAATAAAGTCAGGTTGTCGGACTACGTAGGAAAAGGGAAATATGTCATTGTAGATTATAGCGCCAGTTGGTGTGGGCCATGCATAGCCGAAATGCCTAACTTGGCCAACATTTACAACACCTACAAAGGCGACCGTTTCGACATGGTTACAGTCATGGTTTGGGATAGACTCGAAGCCTCCAAGAAAATGTTGAAGGAATTCGACGTACAATGGAAGAGTATTGTCAACGTAGGCATGAAGCCCATGGAACTTTATGGTTTTAATGGCATCCCACGCATCATGCTCATTGACCCTAACGGCATTATTCTACATAACGATTTGCGAGGACCATTGATTCGGGAACAGTTGGAAAAGGCATTCTCAAAATAAGCCACAGCAGACACTCGAAAAAGGCTCCCTCCAATCCATTTTCAAAAAAAGTTTTTTTATATAAATGGTTTTAGGGGCAATATTCAGTTGCTCAATAATATTAACTGTTGTCTCCTATGAATGAAACGATTTAGCATGAATATAGCCGCCAACGAGAATCCGGCGGATGTGGTGAAGAGTGAATAAGTAGCCCTCCAAGGAAATTGTGTATTTTCTGCTTTCAACCTTACACGAGTTTTGTAATGAATTGATACTCATTTGCTTTCGGTGAAAGGAGAAGGCGAAAATATGCTTTCAACGTTTCACATACCCGTCTTCCGGTCGGAGGATACTGATTCTGACGGCTGGACATAAGCTACTATTCAGCTGAACATAAGCATATATTCAGGTGAATACTAGCTAATATGCAAGGGGGTATGGGGATGTGGTG